>CAZNBU010000543.1:0-2537 GCA_964571035.1 uncultured Planctomycetaceae bacterium
CCGTCGCGCCGGTAATCAGAATCGTTTTCTCGCCTGCCATCACACTCTCCCATTCGTTCGATGTCGAACCATCCCAACAAAACGACGCGACCGCGTTGTTCATTCCCAGCGTATCGACGATTCAGCCGCCATTCAAAGGCTACCCGAAAAAGCAAACCGGGCCGCGTGGCGGCCCGGTTTGTTACTGACAGTCGTGTCTACCGGGCGAACTCGGTTACTCGGGTTTCGCGCATCAGGGTTACCTTGATTTCGCCGGGGTACGTCAGTTCGTCCTCGATCTTTTCTGCCATCTGGCGGCAGATGAGCAGGGCTTGCTCGTCGGTTACTTTCTGGCTGTTGACCAGCACTCGCAACTCGCGGCCGGCCTGCACCGCGAAGGCTTCGCTTACACCGTCAAAGCTCTTGGCGACCGCTTCCAGCGCCGTGAGCCTTTGCACGTAGCGCTCCATGCTTTCGCGGCGGGCGCCCGGCCTTGAGGCTGAGATCGCGTCGCCGGCTGCCGCCAGGCTTACGTACGGGTACTTGTGGTGCATCGGCTGATCGTGGTGTCCGCCAGCCGCCTCAATGACCTCTGGTCGCTCGTTGATGCTGATCAGGAACTCCTTGCCCACCAGCGGGTGGCCGCCTTCCTTTTCGTGGTCGATGGCTTTGCCGATGTCATGCATCAACCCGCAGCGCCGGGCGAGCTTTTCGTCCAGGCCAAGCTCCGCCGCCATCATGCCGCAGAGGTGTGCGACCTCGACAGAATGCTTGTAGTTGTTCTGGCCGTAGCTGCTGCGGAACTTCAGCCGCCCCAGCAGCTTCTGCGCCTTTGGGTGGATGTTGTGTACATCAGCATCGAACTGGATCTGCTTGCCGGCTTCGGTGATTTCCTTTTCGACTTCCTTGGTGCAAAGCTCGTGAATCTCCTCGATGCGCGCCGGGTGAATGCGCCCGTCCTGGATCAGCTTCTCCAGCGTACGGCGCGCGATTTCGCGGCGCACCGAGTCAAAGCAGCTTACGACCACCAGGCCCGGGGTGTCGTCCACGATCACGTCCACGCCCGTCACGCGCTCGAAGTGGCGGATGTTGCGCCCCTCGCGCCCGATGATACGGCCCTTCACTTCATCGCTGGGGATTTCGACCGTGCTGGTCGTGGTCTCGCCCGTGTGCTCTGAAGCCAACCGGCAGATCGCCTGGCTGACCATCCACTTGGCTTTCTCGCCGACCTCTTCGTCGGACTTCTCGACCATCTGCTTGATGCGCTCGGCTTTTTCGGCGACCAGCTCGGCGTCGAGGCGCGTCAGCAGCTCGCGCCGCGCTTCTTCAGCCGTCATCTCGGCGATTTCGGAAAGCTTGGCGCGCTCTTCTTCAAGCAGGGCTGCGCGTTGCGCCTCAAGCTCCTCGGTGCGCTGCTTGATCGCGTCGATTTCTTTCTGGCGCGCCTCAAGCTGGTCCGCCTTCTTGTCTAGCATGCCGAACTTCTGCTCGATCGACTCCTCGCGCTTGGCGATCCGCTTCTCGACTTCCTTGATCTCGCGACGGTCTTTTTCCAGCTCCTGCTCGATCTTCTCGCGGTGCTTCAACGCTTCGCCCTGCGCCTCAAGCCGCGCCTGTGTCAGGATGTTCTCAGCTTCCTTCTTGGCGTTTTCCTTCAGTAATTCCGCGTCGCCCGCTGAAGATTTGCGGGCCGCTTCAACCTTGCCCTTCATTACCATGAAAACAGCGGCGGCAATGGCGCCCCCGCCGACAATCAGGCCTACCAACAGTCCCAGGACGATGTCGGTGGCTTCGGCAAGAATCATGACGTCCCTCCGTGCCATGCTGGCATGTCCGCCCAAGTCGGGGCGGGCGAGGTACGTCGAGTCTGTGGATCAGGCAGCGGGACCGGGTGGACTATCCCCCGGGCTGGCCCCAACGCTCACTACGCGCCCCGGAATCTGGGCGACGTGTGCAAACCGAACCGGTTTGTTGGATTCTGCACCCACTGCTAACTTCTTCACGGCCGCGTGGCCGGTTGGCATCCACAAAGTTCGACGTATCTGTAAACCGCAGGGGACTGTGCCGGGATGTCGGACCCGTCAGGTCCGGTTTTTCCCGCTGTTGCACAGCCCGCTGGCCAAACGCCAAGCTGCGGACTGCCAGAAGTTTATCAACAGTTGGCGCGGCAACAAATAGCGGGACTGGCGGGGCGAAACTGAGACGTAAGTCCAGACGTGGTAACGAGATAGCAGCACAAGTTTACCAGCCCCAGAAAACCGCCACGCAACGACGGGACGAGCGCGACGGCGCAACGGAGGGGCAGTTCGTTGCGTCGTTGCGCTCGTGGCACCGTCGCGCGCCGGTATTTCCAGTAAACTCGCATCCGGTTGCACAAGGCCAATCGCTGCGCTAACTTGCGCCGCACATAGGAAGAGACGCCATGGCCAAGTTTGAACCCATCCTCAGCAAGTACTTCTCCGAGCCCAAAGCCTGGACCCTGGAGCACTACCAGAAGCGCGGCGGGTACTACGGGTACGAGACTGCCAAGAAGGCCATCACCCAGTTCGAGCCCAAGG
>CAZNBU010000544.1:0-2536 GCA_964571035.1 uncultured Planctomycetaceae bacterium
GGTGTTCATCGGCAATGGCGGAGCGGATCTCGGCGTCAGAGGATATGTCAGCGCCTACGACGAAAATACCGGAAAGCTGGTCTGGAGGTTCTACACAGTGCCTGGCGATCCGACGCACGATGACGGAGCTGCGTCCGACGAGGTGTTGGAGAAGCTTGCCCGGCCGACGTGGCATGGATCAGATTACATCAAGCTGGGCGGTGGTGGCACGGTCTGGGACTCGATCGTCTATGACCCGGACCTGGATCAGCTGTACATCGGTGTTGGCAATGGATCGCCGATCACAAGAAAGGCGAGA
This sequence comes from uncultured Planctomycetaceae bacterium, assembly GCA_964571035.1. Lineage (GTDB taxonomy): Bacteria > Planctomycetota > UBA8742 > UBA2392 > UBA2392 > JADJRK01. The sequence goes on from CAZNBU010000544.1 coordinate 299, forward strand.
TCACAAGACAAGGGAGATAACCTCTTTCTCTCTTCTATAGTCGCCTTGAATCCCGACACCGGTAGTTACCGCTGGCATTATCAGGAGACACCGGGCGAAACGTGGGACTTCACGGCAACGCAACAGATTACGCTGGCGACCTTGGATGTTGGCGGTGCTCCGAAGAAGGTGCTTCTGCACGCGCCAAAGAACGGTTTCTTTTACGTCATCGACCGGACAAACGGAAAGCTGCTGTCGGCAGAGAAGTTTGCGCCGGTGAATTGGGCGGAAAGAATTGATCCTGCAACCGGCCGACCCGTCGAGGTCCCGGGAGCAAGATTTGAGAACGAGCCATTCTTCGCTACGTCAGGCGGCGTTGGGGCTCATAATTGGCAGGCGATGGCCTACAGCCCGCGCACGGGGCTGACCTACATACCGACCCAGTTGATCGGTGCCGTCTACAATCACGAAAAGGGGTTCCGTCTCCGACCGGGTCAGTGGAATCTTGGCTACGACATGATGACCACTCGTCTGCCGACGGAGAAGGCGGATCTCGCTGCGATCACAGAGAGCCTCAAGGGATGGTTATCAGCGTGGGATCCGGTGGCCCAAAAGGAGGTCTGGCGAGTGGACCACGGCGGTCCTTGGAATGGTGGAGTGCTTGTCACGGCTGGAAATCTCGTGTTTCAAGGTACCGCAAAGGGGACATTTGAAGCCTATCGAGCTACAACGGGCGAAAAGCTGTGGACGTTCGATGCCCAGACAAGCGTTATGGGAGGTCCGGTCTCCTTTAGTGTCGGAGGAGAGCAGTACGTAGCGGTCCTCGCTGTGAAAGGTGGGGCTCTGCCTCTTTCGTTGCCGGCGATTGACGGGCCGCGGCCTTCACCTAATGGGCGGGTTCTTGCGTTCAAGCTCCATGGAAAAGCTGCGCTTCCATCATTCAGCGCGAAGATTCCGCCGATCAAGGCACCCGCTGATTCGATACCCGAGACAGTGACTGAACAGGGCCGGGTTCTCTTCGGGACCAACTGTGCTTCCTGCCATGGGCTGGGAGCCTGGTCAGGCGGCGTGCTGCCAGACTTGAGGAGATCGGCGCTGCTCGGCAGCGAGCTCGCGTGGCGACAAGTCGTATATGACGGGTTGCTGGAGAGTCGAGGAATGGTCAGCTTCAAGGACACACTGACCGCGGCGGAGATTGAGACCATTCGGTCGTATGTGATCACGGAGGCCCAACGGCTTCAGCAAGAATGACGATCTCATGGAATCGCAAAAGACTGACGCGTTGCAGACCGAGGTTTATCGAGATCGTCGCGGCGCGATCGTCGCTTTGGATTCTGCATATCATGTCGTTGCTGCTAATACAGATGATGTCGTCATCAACGCATCTTACTGCGGTGTGTTGCCGGCACGATTCATCGCTCAGCATCGACCTCGCGCGTCGATTTCAGTCGACTGCGGTGTTGGCCCGGCAGGTGCGTCAATTGCCGGTTTGTGGTATCTGGAGGCGTTGAATATTCCGGCTGCCGTGGCAGATGTCATGACGGTACAGCTCGGCAACGGAGTCGATTTGTACTGCCACGGCATCATCAGTTTCTTGAATCAACCGGCAGCAGACCGCGGTGTATGCGTAGGGATGCCCGTGCGGGCTGCCGCGCTACACTTGTTGATGAACGATGCTCCAGAACCGGCTGCTGATCAAGTCACTAACCGGGTCGTGGTTGACCACGGTCCGGAGGGTCGACGGGTCGTATGCACCGACTCGATCGCCTTTGGTCTTAAGGAGGATCGCAATAACGTACTGGTGACGGCGGGTCATACTGGCCGTAGCGCAGTACCGTATTTGCGCCGCGTGCGTCCGTACGGGTTTATTTGTTCGGATGGTGGCATGGGTGCGGAACAGTCGGGTATTGCCGGGCTGTTTGCCGTAGACGACGACGGAATCCCTGGGGCGACGGTGAGCGCAATGACAGCGAGGATGGGTGACGGATTGAGCACGTACAAGGACGGAGTCATCAGTGCGGTCAATCGCCTCGCGTTGGATACGGGTGTGGATGTTGGGATGCCCGCCCGGACTGCCGCCAGCCTGTTGGTGCGCCGCCGCTCGTGACGTGGACACGGATAAAATAGAGCAGTGGTACAGAGACGCCGTCGTGGGCTGAGCCATTGCCGTTGCTCGTTGCCTTTGCATCCACGGTGAACCTGGGGTTGGGACTCGGCGTTCCGTAGTAAGTACTCTGCGAGTTGGCCGTGCCGCGCGTG
>CAZNBU010000545.1:0-1904 GCA_964571035.1 uncultured Planctomycetaceae bacterium
CCAGTTGGCCCAATGGTACTTGCGCACCACCGGGAGCTGGGATGACAACGTCGTTCCGCAAGGCGTCGAGGTCGGAACGAAAGTCGCGGTCGTAACGAAGATTGATTGCGTAGCGTTCCAGCCCTTCAACCGTCGTCACGATAGGCATGCCGCCCAATGCGACCGCCAGCACGTCCTGCACATCGGCGATGTTCAAACCGTAGCGGGCAATCTCGTCGCGGCGGATATCGAACTCGATGTAGGTGCCGCCCATCACACGCTCCGCGTAGGCGCTGGTCGTGCCGGGGACCGTTCGCATCACGGCTTCGACCTCCGTTGCGATGCGCTCCAATTCAGGCAGGCTCGGACCGGCAACCTTGATGCCGACGGGCGTCTTGATGCCGGTGGAAAGCATGTCAATGCGCGTCTTGATCGGCATCGTCCACGCGTTGGCAAGGCCGGGAAACTGAATCGCGTTGTTCAGCGCATCAGTCAACTCCTCGACGGTGCGACGGCGATGCGCAATCACGTTTCCTTCATGGTCGGTGATGTCCACTTCCGGCCACTCATCCTCGGGCTTGAGCATGATTGTGGTTTCGATCATGTCCATCGGAGCCGGGTCGGTGGCCGTTTCGGCGCGGCCGATCTTGCCGAAAACGTGATGCACTTCGGGAAAAGTCTTGATGATCTTGTCGGTCTGCTGAAGCAGTTCACGAGCTTTCGTGGAGGAAATCCCCGGAAAAGTCGTCGGCATGTATAACAGATCGCCTTCGTACAGAGGCGGCATGAATTCAGAGCCGATGTTCTGGAACGGGAACAGCGGATTCGCCATCGCAGCGACGCGCCTCACCGGCCCCTCGGGAAGATTCTGTACCACCCATTTGTTCCATGGGACGAACACCCACAGCACGATGATCGTGGCGACCGTCACGACCGTCCATCGCCACTTCACCACGAAATCAATGACCGGATGATAAATCCAAATCAAAAACCGGCTGATGGGATTCTTCTCTTCCGGTCGAGGTTTTCCACGGATGAAAAACCCGGCCAGCACCGGCGCGAGCGTGATGGCTAGAATAGCTGCGGCAGCCATGGAATAGGTCTTGGTGTAGGCCAGCGGCTTGAACAGTCGTCCTTCCTGGGCCTGCAATGCGAACACTGGAAGGAATGACGCGGTCACGACCAGCAGCGCATAAAAGATCGTGGGACCGACTTCAACCGAGGCGTCGCGAATGATCTGCCAGTGCGGCTTCTTGCCGTGATCTTCCTCAAGATGCTTGTGCGTGTTCTCAACCAGAATGATGACGCCGTCCACCAGCACGCCGATGGCAATCGCGATGCCGCCCAATGACATGATATTCGAACTGATGCCTTGGAGGTGCATGATAACGAAGGATGCGAGGACGGAAATCGGCAGGATGATGATCGGCACCAGCGCCGTGCGGAAGTGGAGAAGAAAAACGATGATGACAATTGCGACCACGATGCTTTCTTCCAGCAACGTCCGTTCAAGCGTCTTTACGGCGCGGTCAATGAGTGCGCTGCGGTCGTAGGCGATTTCGTAAGAAACGCCTTCAGGCAGTCCTTTCATTGCCTGATCAAGCGCGACCTTCACGTCGGCAATGACTCTGCGTGCGTTAGCTCCGTACCGAACAACGACGATACCGCCCACGGTTTCCCCCTCACCATTCCATTCGGCAATGCCACGACGCATGTCGGGTCCGAGTTGTACGGTTGCTACGTCGCGAAGCAGAATCGGCACGCCGTTTTCTCCGACACCGACGGCGACCTGGCGCAAATCGTCCACATCCTGCACGTAACCCTTCACGCGCAGGATGAATTCCTTCTCGGCCATTTCGAGCGCCCGCCCGCCGACCTCGCCGTTGCTGCGTTTGATGGCCATTTCGACTTCGGAAAGAGCGAGG
>CAZNBU010000545.1:1914-2532 GCA_964571035.1 uncultured Planctomycetaceae bacterium
TTGGCCTCGACCGTGTCCATGCCTTCGTCCTGCAGGTTGTAGGCGCGCAGCTTTACCGGGTCAACGGTGACCTGATACTGCTTCACGAACCCTCCGACTGACGCGACTTCCGACACGCCTTCGACCGCGGTGAGCTGGTATTTCAAATACCAATCCTGCATGGACCGAAGCTGCTGAAGATCGTGCTTGTCAGAATGCAGGCTGTACATGAACGCCCACCCAACACCGGTGGCGTCGGGACCGAGAGTGGGAGTGACACCTTTGGGCAACTGGCTGCTCAATCCGCTGAGATATTCCAGCACGCGGCTCCGCGCCCAATACGGATCGGTGCCGTCCTCAAAAATCACATACACGAAAGAGAAGCCGTAGAACGAATAGCCCCGCACGACCTTGGCGTAGGGAACTGCCAACATCTTGGTCGTGATGGGATACGTGACCTGGTCCTGCACGATCTGCGGTGCCTGGCCGTCGTATTCGGTGAAGACGATTACCTGCACGTCCGACAGGTCCGGAATGGCATCCACCGGGATTTTCTTGAGTGAATAGATTCCTCCCAGCACAACCGCCAGCGTGCTGAGCAGAACCAGGAACCTGTTCTTAAGCGAAAAATCTATGATC
>CAZNBU010000546.1:0-2529 GCA_964571035.1 uncultured Planctomycetaceae bacterium
GCGGAGTGTCGATCACCAGGCCGTTCATCGTGGAGTTGGCAGGCACCGACTTGTTGCCGGTGGCGACGGTGATGTCGCTGACGGTGAACTGAAATGCATCGCCCGGGAACGCCGCGCTGGCGAGCTTGGTGACTACGAAGTAGTTCCGCGTCTCGTTCAATGCGAATCCTTGCTCGGCCGTGGCGACGCTGAAGTTGATCGTTCCGTCGTTTGCGGTGAACACACTCGGACCGGCGACCGGAATGTCCGCCGGATCGAATACGCCGGGGTTCGTGCCGGCAGGATTGTCGCGATAGATCCGTACTTCGCTGAACGCGGCCGCGTCGTTGCCAGAGCCGGATGCCGTGATGTCGATGCCAGTCATAGTGCTGTTCGGCGTCTGGCCGTTGGAGGAGATTGAGAACGTGCCGGATTGAAGCCCGTTGCCGCCGGTGCCCTGCTCGTTCGCGAACACGGTTTGTGCGGTGCCCGCTGTGGCGCTAACCGACAACTGGGGACCGGTAACGAACCCGATGTCGGGGATGCCAGCCTGAATGCCGTTAATCTCGAGATTGTTCGGATACGTATCGGCTGTGCCGACACCCGCTGTGGTGTAATAGTCGGTGTACTGGATAATCCCGGTCGGCAGCCACGAGGCAGGCGCGGGCAGCAGGTAATAGTACCCGGCGGTGTCGAGCATGACCGCAACACGGTAGCGACGGCCGTTCACAAGGCTGACGGGGGTTGTCAGCTGCATCGTGCGCCAGCCCGAGCCTACCGGGGCGGGCGCTTGCGCGATCTTGGCCATCGTGGTGGTGTCAAACAGCGTCACCGTGGTGGCGTTGGTCATCGGCATATTGCAGGCGAGGTGCGTAACCTGCACACCGGGCGCGTTGACCTGAAACTCCCAGGCGGCGTTGTACCCGGGTAACACGCCGAGTGCCTGGAACCCTGCGGTTGCTGGGTTCTGCTGTCCCAGCGGATAGGTCTGCGCGGAGATGGTGGAACAGACCATAAGCACAGATACCGCGGCAAACCACCTGAGCAGATTCATTTGCCCCTCGCTTGTCGCACGCGGAGTTGCGGCATTCCCGGCTACTCCGCGGAGCACTCCCGCCGTACGGATGGCGGGTTGGGTCAGACTCGCACCGTTGTGATTGGCCTATCCTTGGATATCCGGCATTGCGCCACAACACTTTTCTGGGAATGTGGGCTGCGGCAAGAGCGGTGTGGCGCCTGAGATATCTGCAGATTGCGCTATCGGCGCAGGTCTTTGAGTTCGAGTTCTACTTCGGGGAATCCGCGGTAGGTGCTTATGCGGGGTGTGAAAGCTACCCGCAGGTGGTCGCCGCGGTTGAACTCGCTGATGCGGTCGCCCATGCCGAACCCTATCGCCTTAAAGCTGCCGCTGCCGTTGCGCTTGACCATCATGCTGAGGTGGCCGGTGCCGCGACCCACCACGCGCGGCGGCGCGGCGACTTCTACATCTTCCGCCGTAAACACCGGCTCGGTGTTGCCGTGCCCGTAAGGCTCCAGCGCTTCCAGCCAGCGCACGCCGGAGGTGTCCAACTCGGAAAGGTCGACGCGCGCGTCGATGTCCAGCGTGGGCGTTGCGTAGTCGGCCTGCATCACGTGCTTGTCGGCGACCTCGTTGATCGCGTTGCGCAGCAGCGCCATCTTCTCGCGCGAGATCTCCAGCCCGGCAGCTTGCTCGTGCCCGCCGAAGCGGCTCATCAGCATGGAGCAGTCGTTCAGCGCATTGTAGAGGTGGAACCCGGGGATGCTGCGGCCCGAGCCGCGCCCCGTTTCGCCCGTCATCGCGACCAGCACCGCCGGCTTATTGAAGCGGCGCGAAATCCTCGCAGCGACGATTCCTACGACGCCGGGATGAAACTCGTCGTGGCCGAGCACCAGCACACGGTCGCTTTCATAGGTCGCGTCGGAGAGCACGAGGTCTTCTGCCAGCTTTGTCAGCGTGCGGTCCACGCCCTGGCGTTCTTTGTTCAACTGCTCGGCTTCCACTGCCAGCTTCATCGCTTCGCCGTAGCTGCGCGCGGTGAGTAGCTCTACAGCCAGCGTCTCGCGTCCCATGCGGCCACCGGCGTTCAGGCGCGGTGCGATCTTGAACCCGATGTCGGTCCCAGTCGGCACGCCGGAAATGCCGCTCGTCTCCATCAGCGCGCGGATGCCGGGGTTGGGGCTGTCCGGCATAAGCCGCAGCCCGCAGCGGGTCATAACGCGATTCTCGCCGGTCAGAGGCACCACGTCGGCTACGCTTGCCATGGCCACAAGGCTCTGGGCGGCTGCCAGGAACTCCTTGTGCTGCGCGTCCAGCTCGCTGCCCTTGGAGAGGCGCTGCATCAACCCCCAAGCCAGCTTGAACGCAACACCCGCGCCGCAAAGGTCGCGGAATCGCAGGGTCTCTTCCTTTATGTGGGGGTTCAGGATCGCGTGGGCGTCGGGCAGTGTTTCGCCGATGGTGTGGTGATCGGTGATGATGGTGTCGATCCCCAGGTCGTTGGCTAGCGCGATCTCTTTGTTAGCAGTGGT
>CAZNBU010000547.1:0-2529 GCA_964571035.1 uncultured Planctomycetaceae bacterium
GTCTGCGGCGGCGTTGCTTTGAACTGCTGCATCACGGCCTGGATCGCGTCGCCTTTGCGCTTCATGCCCGGTTTGTAGGCGCTTAGCATCAGGCGCTTCACGCGGCCGTGGACGACCGGCGAATCCTCGCTGGTTACGACGGCTACGTGCACGCCCGCGGCTTCCAGCAGGCGCAACCCCATTCCGTCGCGGATGAAGAAGCGTTTTGCGAGCTCGCCGTCGGGGCCGTAGAGCACGGTGCCGTCGGTGAGCACGCCGTCCACGTCGGTTACGAAGAGTTTGACCTGGGCCCATTCCTGTGGCGTTACCGGCATTGGTGTTCCTCTAGGTGGAGAGGGTCAGGCACCTTTTCATCCGCTTCGCTCCTGAAAAGGAGCCAGACCCTACTCGCGGCGTTTGAGTTCGTGCTCTATGCGCTCCATCCAGGGGCGCAGTTTGCGGTCCATGTACTGTTGCAGCCGCTGGGATATGCGGTCCTCGATGTAGCGGGCTAGTTCTTCGTTTACGTTTTCGTCCCAGGGGCGGTCGGGCCACCCTTGGTCGGGTGACTTGCCCTTGTCGGACGCTGTATCCGCGGAGGGCCCTTCGCTTGCGCTCCCGCCGTCGCCAAGGCTTTGGCGGGCAGGCCCGCCTCCTGCTTCGTCGGATGTTTGCGTTTCTAGTTCGAACTTGGCGTTGTGCATCTGGTCTGGCTTGAGTGGATCCGACTTTTCCGTCGCGGGCTTTTTGGGTTTGAGCTTCACTTCTGTGGGCGGTTTTTCGTTGTCGGCGTAGTCGTCGTCGAAGATGCTTTCGACGTCCTTGCCGCCCTCGCGGAAGCCGGACACTAACTCTCGGGCGAACTCGCGCGCGCCGCCTTTTGCAAACTCGGCAAGCCGCTTCTCAAGATCAATCGCCAACCCGCCAGCCAGCGCCTCAGGATCAACCTTCTCGCCGCGCTCGGCGGCGGCCAGCGCCTCTTTTTCGGCTTGCCGCAGGGCCATGCGCTTCCAGACACGGCCGATCCAGACACCACCCTCTACCAGGAAAAAGACGGGCGCGCCCGCGAGGATCATGTCGATCGGGTTGCCGGTGGGCGAAATGATCGCGCCGATCACGATCGCGATCAGGATCGTGTAGCGGCGCTTGGACTTGAAGAACTCGGGGCTGAGCAACCCGAAGCGGATCAGCGGCGCGACCAGCAACGGAATCTGGAACACGAAGCCCAACCCGAACGAGAGCGTGAACACCAGGTTCAGAAAGTGGGTCAGCGAGTACGTGGTCGTGACGCCGAACTCCTTGACGTTGAATTCAAGCAGAAACGGGATGCTGATCGGCAGCAGGATGTAGCGCCCGAACGCCGCGCCGGCTGCGAACAGCACGAAGATGCTGGGGATCGCCACTTGGAAGAAGCGCCGCTCGCGGCGGTACAGGCCCGGCGCGACGAAGCGGTACGCCTGAAACATCACCCACGGGTACGCGAACACCAGCGCGGCGTAGAAGCTGACGCGCATGGTAACGCTGAAGGCGTCCAGCGTGCCGATCAGCGTGAGTTCGATCTGCTCGCGAAACGTCTTGATGTCGTGTGCGGTCAGTTCGTCCGTAACGCTGCGCCCGGGCGCGTCCACGATGCGTCGCACGAGCAGCCCGCCGGTCTTGGCGATCCACAGGCGCGTCATGACGTCGCCGTCGGTGGTGGTGACGAGAAAGCACTCGAACTCGCCGGCTTCTACCGTGAGCGTATCCTCGGTCTGCACGGTGCGCGGGCCGCCCGCCTCGGGGTCCAAGCCGATGCCCGGCGCCAGCGGCTGATCGAGACTGCGGCGGAACTCCTGCGTGTCGAGCAGCGTGAGCTTGGGGTTACCGTTTTCGTCTTTCTCGGCTTCCGGCTTATAGACCTGCACGCGCACGGTGGATTCGCCATCTTCCGAGGCCAGCACTTCGTACTTGCGGACGCGGGTGGTGCTGCTGCCGCCCTGGCGCGCGACTTCGCGCAGCGTCCAGGTGCTGCCGACGGCGCGGTACGGCATCACGCGGGCGACGGCCGCCGACTTGTACGGCTCGTCCATGATGTCGCGATCGACGACCGCGATCTCCTTGACGTAGTTGACAATGTCGGTCGCCCACAGCGCGAACACCGCGCTGAACACGACGAACACCCCAAGCAGCGACCAGATCAGCCGCCGCCGCAACTCGTCCAGGTGGCTCGAAAATGGAACGGTTTCATCACCCGCCATGCCGCGAGGTTAGCGGCAAAGCGGGGTCTGTGGGAATAGGCAGCTACTCGCTGTGGGAATACCGGTCGCCGGCCGGCCTGGGCGGGGCGTTGTCGCCATCGGTGGTGTCTTCGCGGTCGGTCTCGTCTACGTCTGTATCGTCGTCAGGGCCGAGATCATCTTCGTCGTCGTCGACCTTTGCGGTCTCGGTTTTGGCGCGCACTTCGCGCTCAAGGATCACGCGGGCGGTGTCGCGCCCGTCGTTGGTCAGCGCTACGTTGTAGATCGAGTTGGGGCTGTTGCGGCCGGCCATGATCGCGCCGCTGCCGTACTT
>CAZNBU010000548.1:0-2528 GCA_964571035.1 uncultured Planctomycetaceae bacterium
GTTCCCGATCTGCCGGGTGAGCTGTGCCGAAAGCGACGAAGTCAGCCCTAGCACCAAACCCACCAGTGCAAGGCGCGACGCGGCCGGAAACGCTCCGCTCCTCAGATTCTTGAAGGTCAGCATGGTTCTCCTCACTTGCCTCATTTAGACGGTTCTTTGGGTTCCTCCGCACGGTGCCAGTAATGCGCGACAGGCCGGCGACGGGACCGATAACTGCGTCAGGTGGTACTCGCACCTGAAGGAGTTACCAGTACAAATTACACCTCTTTAGGTGGTAACAAACTAACAACGGGGTCATGCCAGTGCAAGCGACTTTGTTCGCCATCAAACGAAAATTCTGAACCGGACGGAAAACCGACCCCTCCAAACCAAAGATGTTCAGGAGCCGGGTTAAACGAACCGGGGAGGCCTGTGAGGCCTCCCCGGTTTCTCTGCTTCCAAACTTGCGCTATGCCGCCCGTCGACGGCGCAGGACCGCCGCAGCCCCGAGCAGGCCCGCCACCAGAACTGCCGGGAGGCTTCCGGTGCTGTTGCTGCCCACGCAACCGTCGGAAGCGGGTGCGCTGCTCGACGGCGAAATCACCTTCACACTCAGCTCAAACGTTGTGGCCGTCACACCGTCGGTTACACCGACCGTGAAGCGATGTACGCCCACGTCACGGTTCTTCAACACTGCGGCGGGGATTGCGTTGACCACTCCGTTCGTCAGCGCGATCACGAAGCCCGACCCACCGGTCGGGTTGCCCGGCGCGAGGGTCACAGTTGCGATACTGAGCGTCTGCCCGGTGTTGGTGTCGCTGACCGTCGCCATTGCCATCGGGCCACCCTTGCCCACCTCGTGCGTGACGGTGTACGGGTCAGCTGCACTGCCGGTCCCGGTTGCGTCCGCTCCGGCCCCGTGGCTCGGTGCAGCGTTGAGTACCGTGATCGTCAGTTCGATGGTGACCGGCGTCGTGACGTTGTCCGTGAAGGTTACGGTGTACACGTAGTCACCGGGGGTGTTGTCGGCGTTTGCCGCGCCGCCCCAGGCAAGCAGTGCCGGCCCGCCAGCCGCCGGCGGTGTAACGCCGGCAATCTGGCTGCCGCCCGTGACCGCGAGTACCTGGATCGTGTCACCGACGTTTGAGTCGGTCAGTTCAATGGTCGCGTTTACCAGGGCGTCGCCCGGGCCAACCGCCAGCGTGAACCCTGCTGTCTGGCTGCCCATGATCGACGAGCCGCCGGGGATACCAGCCATTGGCTGTGCGTTGCCGCTATTCAGCACGACGACGCGTACGGTCACATCAATGTTGTTAGAGCCGTCGGTAAGCGTGACCGTGAAGGTGTGCTCGCCCACGTCAGCAACCGTGGTCGGTGCGAGCGCGGTGGCGTTGATGCTGCCGCTTGGGCCGGTGCCGGTGAAGGTCACGTCGATCACTTCACTCGGGTTAGCTGCATCACCGATGACGGACACGAGCGTCAGCGTTTGCGGTGCGTTTGCGTCGCTTGCGAGGCCGAGTTCAAACGTCGGCGTGCTGGCAAGGCTTGCCTCGGAGAAGTATGGATCGGTCAGGCTGCCGTTACCGCCGAGCGCGTTGACGCCTGACTGGTGAACCGGCGACACGTCGGTCACCGTAATGGTGACGTCGACCGGCACCGGCGGATCCAGGTTGTCCGAAACCGTAACGGTCCAGGTGTACGTTCCTGGCACTGCCAGCCCGGCGTTGCCGCCGAAGCTGATGATTGACCCGCTGGTGTTGCCCACAGACGCCGCGGGGGCAGTGATGCCAGCCGGCACGGACGGGACAACCGAAACGTTGGTGATGTCGATCGGGTTGTTGTCCTGATCGAACAGTTCCAGCGTCAGCGTAGCCGGCATAGGCGCCGGCCCGACCGTCGCGGAGAATCCAGCGCCCGCAGAACCTGCGAACGTGGATCCGGTCGCGAGGTTCACCGTCGGTGCCGTGTTGGCGCTGACAGCAAACGTGAAGGTAAACACCGTGGTGTTCTGGCCGTCGTTTGCAGTCAGGGTCACAAGGTGGTTCTGGCTGTGCACGCTGAACGACCCGGTCGTGGGCGTGCGGGTGTAAGGAACACCGGCTGCGGCACTGTTCCACTCGGCAAGCACGAAGCCCTGAGTGGTTTGGCTGCTTATGGTGGCGGTCAGCGAGGTGTTCTGCGAATCGAGATCGCTGACCTGGATGCTGAGGGCTTGGGCGCTGAGAGTCGTGGTGTAGGTCACGTTGACCGTGCCCGAATTGGTGACGGGGCCGGCACCGGTGCTGACGACAATCACCGGAGCGGTGTTGGCAGTGCCGTTGACGGTGATGGTGTAGGTCGGGTCCTGCGGATCGTTGCTGTTCACCGTGACGGTAAAGGAGAACGGGCCGCTGGCCGTCGGCGTGAAGTTGACGGCGAAGGTGGTGCTTGTGGCGACCGCGACCGAGCTAGCCACCGGCGGGGTCGCGGTAACGGTCGTGATGTTGCTGACAGCCGTGGCACTGGTGCCCGTGATATTGAGTGTCTGTCCGCCGTTCTCGTTGGAGATG
>CAZNBU010000549.1:0-2525 GCA_964571035.1 uncultured Planctomycetaceae bacterium
TCGCGCCGGTCGCGGTCCTCGCCCAGGACACTACCGGCGACAATGGCGAAACGATTGGGTTCGATCCCACCAACACATCGGTGATGTACCACTGGTCCGGGTTGATCACGCCGGCGTTCGAAACCGTCAACTTGACCACCGGCGCTACTTCCAGCGTCACGGTCTCCGGTCTCACCGCCAACACCACCATCCTTTGCATGGGATGGGACTCCAACTCGTCCTGGTTTTGGACCTGCACCCAGGGCCTGGAATTCGGATACATCCGCCCAAGCGGCCAGTACGTCGGTATCGGCACGATGGCGGGGCAAGCCAAGGGCATCGTGGTGTTGCCCACGCCGTCCCCCGACACGTTGAACCTGAACCTGGGCACCACGACCGCTGGCCTGAACAGCACGCCGGTCAACTTCACGCTGCGCGGGTACAACCTGTTCGGCAACGTTACGCTGACGGCGCCAACCGACGTCGAGATCTCGCTGTCGGCGGGCAGCGGATACACGGGCACGCTGAACGTGCCACCCAGCAGCCCGAGCGGCCAGCTTACGGCCACCACCATCTACGCGCGCATCCCCGGCACGACCGGTGTTGGCCCGGTGACCGGCGACATCACGCTGACCACGCTCGGCGGCGACGATGTGGACATTGCGGTAACCGGCCAGGTGGACCCGCAACCCAACCCACCCGAGATCAACGTGCTCAGTGGCGCAACGGCGATTACCAGCGGCGGCACTGACGCGCAGGGCGCGCAGCCACCGGGCATGGTGCACACCGTTACCTACACGATTGAGAACAACGGCGATCAGCCCCTGATGCTAACCGGCACGCCGGTCGTTGCGGTCACGCCGGGCACGAACATCGTCTCGGCGAACGTGGCGGTGATGCCGTCCACGAACATCGCCGGGCTGAGCAGCGCGATGTTCAACCTGACGTATGAGGTCGGCGGGTCCGGCACCTTTGACATCTCGATCAGCATCGACAACAACGACTCGGACGAGAACCCGTACACGTGGACTGTGTCGGGCACGGTAATGGTCGCGCCCGCGGAACTGGATATCACCCGCGGCGCCACACCCATTGCGGACGGCGCGACGGATACGCTGCCGACACAGCAGATCGGCAACATCTCGGTGACCTACACGCTGTCCAACAGCGGCGGGTCGGCGCTTACTGTGGGCACCGCAGTCGTCAGCGGCGAAACCAACTGCACGGTCGTGATCTCGGCCCAGCCATCGAGCATTGTGGCGGTGGCTGGCATGTCGACGCGTGAGCTGGTGGTGACGCCCACGGCGGCGGGTGCATATAGCTTTGCAATCTCGATCCCGAACGGCGATCCCAACGAGGATCCGTACGACATCAACGTAGACGGCAACGTAACGGCGCCGCCGAACAACAACGATGACGACGACGATGGCGGCGACGACGAAGAAGGCGGGTGCAGCAATGGCAACGGCGGACAGTTCAGCTTGCTCGCACTGCTGGGTTTGCTTGGCGCCGCCGCAGCCACTCGCAGGGTTCGCGCGCGTGCGCATGCCTGAAACAGTAGAGGCGCCATAGGCCCTGCCGGGTGACAGGCAAAGCAAGGCGTTCCGTGCCGCGTGCACGGAACGCCTTGCGCCATTTGCGCGACAACCGAACGTAGTTGCGTCTGGATTGCTATTGCGCACTCGTCGGGCCCTCATCACTATATAGGGCGCTTCTGGCAGGCGGATTTCTTCCCATCTATTGGCAGTCTTAGTACGCATCGGCGTTTGAGCCGACTCGCGTATGTGGAGGTCGTATGGGCAAACTATGTCTGTGCGTGGTGATCGCGTTGTCGGCTGCAACCGGGGTTTGCGCACAAAGCGCGACTGTACTGGTGGTGTACAAGAACGGCAGCAGTGTCGACCAGGTTGATCCTCTTACCGGTGCCACGCTCGCCAGCACGCCCCTGACAGTAGTGGGCGGCGGCACCATTCACGGGTTCAACGGGATGACGCAGGACCCGACCACCGGCACGTTGTACGGGGCGGTGCGACTTGCGGCGTCGCCGACCCACGACTACTCGCTGTGCACCATCGACCGCCTGGCAGGCACGATCACGGTCAGGGGCGCCTTCGGAAACAGTGTCGCAGACATCCAGTTTGATGAAGCCGGCACCCTGTTCGCGGTCACTGGCGACGACGGCACGCCGGCGCAGACCCTGTTCTCGGTCAACAAGTTCACCGGCGCAATGACGCAACTCTACGCGCTCAGCAACGGAGGTGCGGGCGAATCGCTTGGCTTCGATCGCGCGGAAGCCGGATTCATGCGCCATTGGTCGGGCACCGGCAGCACCGCGCAGGGCTCGGTGTACGAGTACGTGCAGCTCAGCACCGGCACCCTCAGCCCGTTCTCGATTACCGGCGTGTCAGCCGGCGTCACGCTGCTGTCGATGTCGTATGACTCGCAGACCACATCCTTCTGGGTAGGAACCAACACCGGCGTTCTCGGGTTGCTTGGCCTCAATACTTTCACACCCCTCGGCACGCTGGCGGGCGAAGCCGAGGGCA
>CAZNBU010000550.1:0-2504 GCA_964571035.1 uncultured Planctomycetaceae bacterium
TCTGCACGTCGAGTGTCTCAACGTCGTAGAAGTCGAAGATGCGCTGGATGGTTTCTTCGCTGGTCATGGAATGCGCCTCCATACCCAGGAACCGGCGGACACACGTCAGCGAAAAAAGTCAGCAGGTGGCAGCAGGCAGTCAGCAGTAACTCAAGCCGTATAGCCCACTTACAGCGATCAAGATTTTTCAGAATTCTTGGCCGATGAACTGCAAAAGCTTGGTCCACAAGGACACGAAGGGCACTAAGAAAGACAACTACAATAGCCGCGAAAGCGCGGAGACGCCAAAAACTACAACAGCCTTTGGTTTCGCGCTTTCGCGGCTTATGCCGTTGCAGTTCTTAGTGAACTTCGTGTCCTTAGTGGACAACCGCAGTTCGAGCCGGTGCGGGCTCGTAGCCCAGGTTGGCGGTCAGCCAGCGCTGGGCTTGCTCTCTGGTGAGGCCCTTGCGGGCGGCGTAGTCTTCCACCTGGTCTAGCGCGAGTTTGCCTACGCCGAAATACTTTGCTTCCGCATGCGCGAAGTACAGGCCGCTTACGGCCGCGGTCGGGTACATCGCGAAGTGCTCTGTGAGTGTTACGCCGGTGGCTTTGGTGGCGTCTAACAACTCAAACAGCGTGGCTTTCTCGGTGTGGTCGGGGCAGGCTGGATAGCCCGGCGCGGGGCGGATGCCGATGTACTTCTCGGCGATCAATTCTTCGTTGCTGAGCGATTCATCCGGCGCGTAGCCCCAGAACTCCTTGCGCACGCGCTGGTGCAGGCGCTCGGCGAATGCTTCCGCTAGCCGGTCCGCGAGCGCCTTGGCCATGATCGCATGGTAATCGTCGTGATCGGCCTGGTAGCGCTGCACGATCTCGTCCAGCCCGATGCCCGCGGTAACGCAGAACCCGCCGACCCAGTCGGGCGTGCCCTGCGGCGCGACGTAATCCGCGAGCGCGACGTTGGGCATGCTGGCTGCGCGGCGGATCTGCTGGCGCAGGGTATGGAAGGTCGCGGCGGGCGTTGCGCGCGATTCGTCGGCATAGACTTCGATGTCGTCGCCCACGCGGTTGGCGGGCCACAACCCGATCACGCCACGCGCTTTCAGCAGGCCGCCTCCGATGAATTCGTCCAGCATGCGGTTGGCGTCGTCGAGCAACGCTTGCGCCTGCTTGCCGACGTTTTTGTCGCGCAGGATCGCGGGGTAGCGGCCCGCAAGCTCCCACGCCTGGAAGAACGGCGTCCAGTCGATGTACCCGCGCAACTCAGCCAGCGGGTAGTCGTCGAACTCGTGCACGCCCGGATGATCGGGTTTGTGCGTGCGCGTGAAGTCAAGCCGCGCCGCGTTTGCCCTGGCTTCCGCGATCGGCAACAGTTTGTGGGCGTCGGCGCTGCCCTGGTGCTTGCTGCGGATGCGGGCGTAGTCTTCGCGCGTTTCGTCGATGATTCGCTGCTTGTGGTCGCGCGACAACAGGTTCGACACGACGCCGACGCTTCTTGACGCGTCAACCACGTGCAGCACCGGCCCGTCGTAGGCGGGGTCGATCTTGACCGCGGTGTGCAGCTTGCTGGTGGTCGCGCCGCCGATCAGCAGCGGCATGGTCATGCCGACGCGCTGCATTTCGCGGGCGACGTGCACCATCTCGTCGAGGCTTGGGGTGATCAACCCGCTCAGGCCGATCATGTCGGCGGCGTGCTCGCGCGCGGCGGCGAGGATTTTGTCGGCGGGCGCCATCACGCCGAGGTCGATGACCTCGTAGCCATTGCAACCGAGAACGACGCCGACGATGTTCTTGCCGATGTCGTGGACGTCGCCCTTGACGGTCGCCATGACGATGCAGCCTTTGCGTTCGCGCCTGTCGCCCTGCCCGGCTTCGATGAACGGGATGAGGTGCGCGACGGCTTTCTTCATCACGCGCGCGGATTTCACGACCTGCGGCAGGAACATGCGGCCGCTGCCGAAGAGGTCGCCGACGACGTTCATGCCGTCCATCAGCGGGCCTTCGATGACTTCGATCGGGCGCTCGGCGGCTTGGCGGGCTTCCTCGGTGTCTTCGACGACGTACTTGTCGATGCCGTGCACCAGCGCGTGGCTAAGGCGCTCCGCGACGGGCAGCTCGCGCCAGGCGAGGTCTTCTTCGCGCGACTGGCGCTTGCCGCGGAAGCCTTCAGCGAACTCGACCAGCCTCTCGGTCGCGTCGGCGCGGCGGTTGAACAGCACGTCCTCGATCAGCGCCAGCAGGTCCTTGGGGATGTCCTCGTACACCGCAAGCTGGCCGGCGTTGACGATGCCCATGTCCATGCCGGCCTTGATCGCATGGTAGAGGAACGCGCTGTGCATGGCTTCGCGCACGGGCTCATTGCCACGAAAGCTGAACGAAAGGTTGCTGACGCCGCCACTGATGCGGGCGTGCGGGCAGGCGGTTTTGATCTGGCGCGTGGCTTCGATGTAGGCGTGGGCGTATTCGTTGTGTTCTTCGATGCCGGTGGCGACGGCGAAGATGTTGGGGTCGAAGATGATGTC
>CAZNBU010000551.1:0-2499 GCA_964571035.1 uncultured Planctomycetaceae bacterium
GGCGCCCAGCGGTACGCCGCGCAACTGTTCCGCGAACTCGGATACGACGTGCGCGAAGAAGTCATCCGCGTTGATGACATAAAGGACAAGCCCGGGTTCAGCCCCGTGGACTGGCCGCTCGACGGCAAGGTCAACGTGGCGGGTCTGCATGAGCCCGCAGAAGCGCAAGGCCGCTCGCTGATCTTCAACGGCCACGTTGATGTGGTAAGCCCGGAGCCGAGCAAGCTCTGGTCGTCCCCGCCGTTCGAGCCGCGCTTTGCCAAGAAGGAAGAAGACGGGCAAGACTGGTTGTACGGCCGCGGCGCAGGCGACATGAAAGGCGGCACGATCTGCTACCTGTGGGCGCTGCACGCCCTGCGCGACCTTGGCGCAGTGCCGGCTTCCAAGGTGATCCTGCAAAGCGTTGTAGAGGAAGAGTGCACCGGCAACGGCGCGCTCGCCATGCTGGAAAAAGGCTACAAAGCTGACGCCGCGGTGATCCCTGAGCCGTTCAACGAAACCATCACACGCGCGCAGGTGGGCGTGCTGTGGTTTCGCGTGCGAGTGCTGGGCACAGCCGGCCATGTACTGGGCGCGCAACCGGGCGTGAACGCGATCGAGAAATCGTGGGTGATCATCCAAGCGCTGCGTGAGCTGGAAGCCGAAGTGAACCGCGAACCCAACATCCCGCCGCTGTTCAAGGACGTGCCGCATTCTATCAACCTGAACGTCGGCACCATCCGCGGCGGCGACTGGCAGAGCTCGATCGCCGGAGAATGCGTCACGGGGTTTCGCTTCGGGTCGTTTCCGGGCGAGAGCCTGGCTGGCGTCAAGCAACTGATCGAAGACCGCGTCGCCAATGCCGCGCAGGGCGACCCGTTCCTGCAGGAGAACCCGCCGCAACTGGAGTGGGCGGGATTTCAAGCAGAAGGGTGCGAGTTCGACACCGAATGCGACTTCGCCAAATCCCTGCGCCGCGCGCACGCGGCTTGGCGGGGTGCAGACCCCACCGAGCTGAGCAGCACCGCCACCACCGACATTCGTTTTTTCAACCTCTACTACGGCATCCCGGCCACGTGCTACGGCCCCAAAGCCATGCGCATTCACGGCGTGGACGAAAAGGTGTGCATCGACTCAATGCAGAACGTCGCCGAGGTGTTGTGCAGCTTCATCCAGGACTGGTGCAAGCTGCAGAAACTCAGCTAGGAGCATCATGAAACTCAAATCCCCTGTCGGCATCGTCGCGCCCACCCGCACCCCCGGCGGCAAACTGGGCGGCGTGCTCGCGGACTGGGAGCCGCATGAGCTGATGGGCGCCGTGCTCGCAAACGTAGCCGGCCGCATCACCAGCCCGCCGGACGAGGTGATCATCGGCAGCGTGCGCAACGGCATCGGCAACGTCGGCCGTGTCGCCGCGCTGCAAGCCGGCATCAGCATGGAGGTGCCAGCCGCCACCGTAGACCGCCAGTGCGCCAGCAGCCTGGAAGCGTTGATGATCGCAGCCGCCAAGATCGGCGCCGGGCTGGCGAATCGCGTGCTGGTCGGCGGCGTGGAAAGCGCGTCGCGCTGCCCGTGGTTCATGGAAAAGACGCCGCGCCCGTACGCCTACGCCGAGCCGCGCCCGTACCCGATCCGCATGAGCACCGAGAAAGTCGGCGACCCCAGCATGGGCGAAACGGCTGAGATTCTCGCCGACGAGTTCAGCATCACGCGCGAGCAGATGGACGCATTCGCGCTGGAATCCCACGCGCGCGCGGACCGGGCCGCCGAAGAAGGCGTGTTCATGCAGGAGATTCTCGCTGTACCGCCGCGCGGCAAGCAGAAAGAGCAGGTCACGCGCGACGAAACCATTCGCCACGACACTTCCTTGCAGCAACTGGCCAACCTGCCGCCCGTCTTCCGCAAGAACGGCCGCGTCACCGCCGGCAACAGTTCCCCCTTCACCGACGGCGCAAGCGCGTGCTACGTCGCTGACCTCAACGTGCTGGAAGCCGACGGCATCAAACCCGACGCCGCCCTGCGCGGCATCAACGTCGTCGCGCTCGACCCCAAGCGCATGGGCATGGGCCCGGCGCTGGCGATCCCTCGGCTGCTTGAGGCGTGCGGGTTGAAGGCAAGCGACATCGACCTGTTCGAAATCAACGAAGCCTTCGCCGGGCAGGTGCTGGCGGTGAACCGTGAGCTGAACATCCCGACCGACATCCTGAACGTCAATGGCGGCGCGATCGCGCTCGGCCACCCGTTCGGCGCAACCGGCATCCGCCTTGTGACCACGCTAGTCAACGCGCTCAAGAAGCAAGGCGGCCGTAGAGGCATCGCGTCGCTATGCATAGGCGGCGGGCAGGGCATGGCCGCCATGATCGAAGTCTAGACCGGCCAGTAATGGCCGGTCATTGGAAGCAAGCACGTCCAACCAGGAACCAGCAATGACCGCCACAAAAGAACTTCTACGACGCCGAGAAAACGCCATCCCGCGCGGGCCGTTCAACATCGCCCCGATCTTCGCCCAGCACGCCGAAG
>CAZNBU010000552.1:0-2496 GCA_964571035.1 uncultured Planctomycetaceae bacterium
CAGCTTGCGCAGCAGGCCGATGGGAACGATCAGCGCACCGCCAAGGGCCACGGGCGTGCCGTTGACGACATGGCGCATGGACTTGAGTTCCTTGGTGCGCGACTCAAGCCGGGCCTCAAGCTCGCTGATGCGCTGGCGGGCGTTTTCGACGTTCAGGCGCACGTCTTTGCCAGCTTCCTGGTCTTCTTTGAGCCTGACCCATCGGTCGGACCAGAAGTTGATTTCTTTGGTGAGGCGCTCATGGACGGCGGCAAGCGTCTTGTCCACGTGTTCGAAGCGGCGCTTGGCGACGCCTTCGTA
Source organism: uncultured Planctomycetaceae bacterium (assembly GCA_964571035.1). Classification (GTDB taxonomy): domain Bacteria; phylum Planctomycetota; class UBA8742; order UBA2392; family UBA2392; genus JADJRK01. The sequence continues at coordinate 301 of CAZNBU010000552.1, forward strand.
GTGTTCCGGCACCAGCGACGTGGCGGCGAGGGCCAACGCCCGCTGCTCAAGGTCGGCGCGAATCCACGGCGCTTGCAGCAAGTCCTTGAGCAGCGGCAGGTCCTCGGGCGGCAGCGGGTCAAGGTCGAGGTGCGGAGCCCAACCGGCGTTGCTGGCTTTGCCCTCGGAGTTGACGCGCACGAAGCGAAGCTGCTTGGAGATGGTCGTGCCGTCGCCGGACTTGACCTCGTGCGTCAGCAGGAACAGCAGGTGCGGCTCAAGGCCGGTGTCGTAGGGGTCAACGAGGATCGCGCCCTGCCGGAGCAGGTTGGCGTTTTGCTCAAGGATCAGGTCGCTCATGGCCAGCATCAGCGGCTGGCCGGGGTGCATCAGCACGGCGATCTCAAGGCCGGGCTTGTCGAGCGGACGGACGCCTTCCTTGGTGAAACAGATGCGCGAGTAGCGTTTGAGCACCGGCAGGCGTTCGCGCCGATTGCGACCAGTGATCAGCCGGTCGCGCTCGCGAAGAACGGCGGGCACGTGGGTGATCTCGAAGCGCCCGCCTTCGCGGGGGTGCATCGAGCCGCCGAGGCTTGACAGCGCACGGGTGAAGAACGAGCGCACGAAGTACGGCTGCAACTTGCGGGCTTCGGCGCGCTCCATGTCTTCTTTGACTTGGAACAGGCGTTCGGCGCTCATGGGTTCCTGCGCGAGGGCGTTGCGCTTGAGCAGGTCCTTGATGCGGTCGTGATCCATCGCGTGCTCGACCTTCTTGGTGAGCTTGGCGCGAGTCTCCGGCTGGTCGCCGTAGCGGATGGCGTCGATCAGCAAGTCCCGCAGGCTACGCTCCTCGAAAACGTCGCCGAGGATGTTGAACACGCGCCCCTTGAGCGCGGTCATCTCGTTTTCCAGCTTCTTGAGCAAAGTGTGGTAGACCGCGCCTTCGCGGGTTTTCTTGGCGACGAGATTCCAGAGGTGGCAGACCTCGGTCTGGTTGATGCGGTGGATGCGACCGAACCGTTGTTCAAGGCGATTGGGGTTCCACGGCAGATCGTAGTTCACCATCAGGTGGGCGCATTGGAGGTTCACGCCTTCGCCTGCCGCATCCGTGGCGATCAAGACGCGCAGTTCCGGGTCAGACCAGAACTGCGCTTGAATCTTCTTGCGGTCATCGCGGGGGGTGCCGCCGTGGATCGTGGCAACGGCCTCCGCGTTTCCGAGTACGCCACTGATCTTGGCATTCAAGTAGTTCAGCGTGTCGCGGTGTTCCGAGAAGATGATGAGCTTGCGTTGGCGACCGCTGGCATCGTGCATCTGCGGGTTGTTCTGGAGGATTTTGGATAGCTCCTCCCACTTGCGGTCTTGGCCGGATGCGACGAGAGCCTTCGCCTGCTGCTCCAGACCCTGGAGGATGCGGATTTCCTCTTCGAGTTGCTGAATCGTCGCGGCAGCGGTGGCCTCGTCGATCAGTTCTTCTTCGAGGTCTTCGCGTTCATCCGACTTGAGTTCGTCGTCGTCATCCGGGACGTAGCGCACCGTTTCGGCAAAGTCTCGGCTCGCACGGGCACCAAACTTCTCCTCCCGTGCCCGGTTTTCCAGCCGTTCCCGGCGTCGTTTCAGCGACTGGAAAATCGCCTCCGGGCTGGACGCCAAGCGCCGTTGCAACGCGGTAAGGGCGAAGCCCACGGAGCCCTTACGCGGCCCCTGCAACTGATCGGCTTTGCCCATTTCGACTTGGACGTAGTTGGTAACTGACTGGTACAGGTCGGCTTCGATTTGCGAGAGCGTGTAGTTGACCGTGTAAGCCTTGCGCTCAGGGAACAAGGGAGTGCCGTCGAACTTGACCAGTTCCTCCTTGATCATGCGGCGCATGAGGTCAGAGGCGTCAACCTTGTGGACGGCGTCGCCGCGAAACTTGCCGTAGAAACGATCCGAGTCGAGCAGGGAGAGGAACAGCTGGAAGTCCTCTTCCTTGCCGTTGTGGGGCGTCGCAGTCATCAAGAGCAGGTGGCGTGTGTGCTTGCCGAGTTCCTCGGCAAACTGCCAACGGGCTGTGGGCTCGATCTTGGAACCGTAGTAGTGCGCAGCACACTTGTGGGCCTCGTCGAACACGGCGAGGTCCCATCCGGCGTTGCACAGCTTCTGCTGGAGTTCGGGGTTCCTCGACATCTGGTCGAGGCGGACGATTAGCTGGTTGTGGTCCTCGAAGGCGTTGCC
>CAZNBU010000553.1:0-2495 GCA_964571035.1 uncultured Planctomycetaceae bacterium
AGGACTGATCGACCCACTTGCCCTGCCCTGAGCCTGTCGAAGGGCTTTCTTCCCGGGTGACGACCACCATCCCGTCCGCGAGCTGTAGCGCCACTTCGACCGCCTCGTTCAGCCGTGACCGCACATCCTTGTCGATCACCAGCCGGTCGATCACCACGTCAATGTCGTGCTTCTTGTTTTTGTCGGCGGCTTGCGTCTTGGGGCCGACCTCGATCGTTTCGCCGTCCAAGCGCGCGCGCACGAACCCGTCGCGCATGACTTTCATGAACACGTCGCGGTGCTCGCCTTTGCGCCCGCGCACCACCGGCGCCAGCACCATCAGGCGCGTGCCCTCTGGCCACTGCATCACGGTGTCCACCATCTGCTCGGCAGACTGGCGCGTGACTTCGCGCCCGCACACCGGGCAGTGCGGCGTGCCGATGCGCGCGAACAGCAGGCGCAGGTAGTCGTAGATCTCGGTCGTGGTGGCGACGGTGCTGCGTGGGTTGTGGCCGGCTTGGCGTTGCTCGATGGCGATTGTGGGCGGCAGGCCTTCGATGGATTCGACGGCTGGTTTCTGCATGCGCCCCAGAAACTGGCGGGCGTAGGCGGAAAGCGACTCGACGTAGCGGCGCTGGCCCTCGGCGTAGATGGTGTCAAACGCCAAAGACGACTTGCCGCTGCCGGACAAGCCGGTGACAACGATCAGCTTGTCGCGCGGCATCTCAACGTCGATGTGTTTGAGGTTGTGCTCGTGGGCGCCGCGAACAGTGATGTGGGTGAGGGCCATGCCGGCGTTTTAGCACGTCAAGCGACAACGCGAACAGGGCGGGGGCGCGTGGCGCCGTCAAAGGTCAATGGTCGAAGGTCAAAAACCGCCCATTCGACCTTTGACCTTTGACGACCTCCGCTCACCGTACGATGCGATACAGGCTCCACGCGTCGTCCGGGTCGCGGATGCACAGTTCCAGCTTGCCCTGCTGGGCGTAGTCGTTCAGCCGGTTGTAGAAAAACTCGCTGGTGCCTTTGTGGGCGAGGATGTAGCTGGCGTTGAAATCATTCCTCACAGTGTCGAGAAAATCGCGCTTCTTGCCGCGCTTGATGTCCACCCAGGTGCGGTACTTCTCCACGTCGTTGGCGTAGAAGAACGTGGGGTCGAGGCCGACCAGGTAGTCGCACTCGCTGGCGAAGAACATCAGCTCGGTAAAGTCGTCCCAGCGGTCGTGGAACACCACCTTGCCGTGCGCCTCCGGGTGCGTGTGAAGCCAGCGGCCGGCGGGTTCGATGTCGCCGCGGTCGGTGACGCGGTACGAGATCGAGGTGCCGATCCACATCGCGACCACGGCGATCAACGCGACCACGGCGCCCGAAATCGGCAGCGCGCGCGACCACACCGGGCGCTTTTCCATCCACGCCTTGTACCCGTCGCTGGACAGCACGCCGTTGATCCACATCGCCAGCGCGAGCGCCATGAACGGCGTGGCGTACTCAATGAAGCGGGCGTTGATCATGTACCCGACCATGAACGCCAGCGCGGCGCCCGAGGTCAGAATCGTCTCGCGCGACGGCCGCCACCCAACGCACGCCGCCAGCAGCGGCATTACGATCGGGCCGAAGAACAGCACCGGGGTGCTGAACGCCAGCGCCGGGCCCTGCGCGGGCTCAAGCTCGCGGCCGAGCGAAAGCTCGATGTCGGTCTGCAGGTTCGCGGTGATGCCGAAGACGCGGCCCAGCGATTCCGCGACCGGCGCGATCGTGTCGCGATGCGACAGCGCGAGCACGATCACGTTCTGCACCCACCAAATGCGCATCAGCTCGATCGAGTTCGGGTGCAGCGCGCACCCCACGGCAATGCCGGCTGCGATGCAACCGAACAGCGCGAGATTCTTAAGCAGGTCGCGCTTGCGTGTGCTGCCTTCGCGCGGGCCGATCATTAACTCGCTCAGCGCCCGGATCACTGCCAGCGCCAGCAGCAGGTGGCTGGCGGTGTACGCCAGCGTGTAGATCACAGCCACGAAAAACAGCGCGACACGCCTGCCCCGCGCCAGGAGCAGCCATCCGATCATCGCCAGCGTCACGCTCACCAGGTAGCTGCGGCACAGGTTCAGGCGAAAGATGAAGTACGTCCCGCCCACCGCCGCCAGGCCCAGCGCGAACAACCAGGCGTAGCGCACGCCGAACGCGCGCATCACCACAAACACGGTCAGCACCAGCAGCGTGCCGAGCACGGCTGTGCCGAACTTGCCGGTCAGCGCCAGGCCGTCGGCGTCGTCCGGCCCGTCGGCGAGCAGGCTGAACGGCACCAGGTAGATATGAAACAGGTAGTCCTTGTCCGAAAAGCTGCCGTTCCAGAGGCTTTCGCGGGTCCAGTGAAAATTCTCGCCGGCGGCCTGCACCTCGCCGGTGCGGTACAGGTAGCCCATCTTGGCGTGATAGTAACCGTCGGCGCCGGAAAGCCCGGGACTGGCGGAGTGGATCGCCTTGCCGTCGGCGGTGTCAACGAACGTCGGCACGAA
>CAZNBU010000554.1:0-2478 GCA_964571035.1 uncultured Planctomycetaceae bacterium
CAGGATTGGATGTCAGGTATCGAGGCGCTGGAGGGTCAACTGTCCGGCGGCAAGCGCGACTGGCCGGACGCGCGCGAGAGCCTGCCGGCTGTGTTGGCGGAAAGCATCGAGCAGCAGCTTGTGCTGTTGCAGAAGGTGCTGAAGGAACTGATCGGCGTTGAGGAAGCGGCGTCGCGCGAGCTGCAGCAGCGGCTTGACTCAGGCCGCACCGCGCTGCGCGCCATAAGCCGCCGCCACAACGCGGCAAGGGCATACGGCGGGCCGGGCATGCGAGCAGGCTCGCGCTTCGTGGACAACAAAAAGTAGGGTTTGGGGGTCAGAGGCCAGAGGCCAGAGATCAGAGGCCAGAGGTCAGAGGTCAGGGGCTAGAGGATAGTCACCAGAACAAAGCTAGCATGTTCGTGTATCTAACCTCTAACCTCTAACCTCTAGCCTCTGACCTCTAGCCCCAAGCCATGGAATCGATTGACGTAGCCGTCGTGATCCTGCTGGACGGGGCGCGCATGCTGGTGAACCGGCGGCCGGAGGGCGGGTACTTCGGCGGGTGGTGGGAGTGGCCGGGCGGCAAGCGGCAGGACGGCGAAAGCTTTGAGCAGTGCGCGCGCCGCGAGCTGCTGGAAGAGATCGGGGTAGAGGCGCAGGAGTTGCACGAGTTTGACCGGCGTACGGTGAACTATCCCGGGCGCGTGGTGAACCTGGTGTTTTTCACCGGCACGGGTGTTCCGGGAATGCGGCCATCCCCCGACGCGTTGGAGCACCTCTGGTTGACGCCCGCGGAGGTGCGCAAGCTGAAGTTTCTTGAGCCGAACCTGCCCGTGCTCGACCGGATTGAACGCGAGATTGGACGTGAGCGAAAAGGCGGTTGAAATCACGCGCCTTGCTTGACACCCCCCCCGCCTGCCCTATCATCTCGCGGCATTTTTCAAGGACCGCCCCGGCGGAAGGCGAAAGAGAGAGGCAGATGGCCAAGAAAGCCTCCGGCAAGAAAAAGGCAGGCAAGAAGCCCGCAGCGAAGAAGGCGGGTGCGAAGAAGGCTGCAAAGACGTCAAAGAAACCGGTGAAGAAGGCGGCGAAGAAATCCGTGAAGAAACCTGCAAAGAAAACCACGAAGAAGGCAGCAAAGAAGCCTTCAAAAAAGCCGGCGACGAAGAAGGCCGCTAAGGCATCCAAGAAGTCGGCCAAGCCTGCAAAGGCCGCCAAGTCATCCAAACCTTCCAAGAAAACATCCTCGAAAGCACCGAGCAAAAGCACCATGTCGCGTAAATCCGCAACCAAGTCCGCGTCGCCGAAGAAGACCACCGGCAAGGGCGCGTCCAAAGTAACCATCGAACGTTCCGCCACGCGCATCCCGACCAAGGGGGTGCTGATCCGCCTCAAGCGCTCCGGGCCGGGCTACACCTCCGACGGCAAAGAAAAGCTGCGGCAGGTGAACGCGACCGAGCGCAGCAACGGCTCAACCCCGATCACGCTGCACCACCGCAAGCCCACGAAGAAGGAGATCGAGGAGCTGCGGACGCTGCTGACCGTGCGCCGCGCGCAGTTGCAGGGCGACGTCAAGGACCTTGAGGCGGAAGCCTTCAGCGACGAGACGCAGCACGTCAGCACGAACCACCTGGCGGACAGCTCGTTTGAGCAGTACGAGCAGGAGTTCACGCTTTCGATGATCGAGAACGAATCCGAGGAACTGCGCGAGATCTCGCGCGCCCTCGACAAGATGGCGCATGCCACCTTCGGCGAGTGCGAAGCCTGCGGCATCGACATCAGCATCGAGCGCCTGCGCGCCATGCCATACACCCGCATCTGCATCCACTGCCGCACCAAGTACGAAGAAGAAGGCGGCGGCGAAGAGTACGGCGTATTCCCCGAACGCCGCATCTAGAAAGTTCGCGATAGGGTTAGCAGCGGGGCCGGCAATCATGCCGGCCCCGCTTTGCATTTGTCGGGCCGCGCGCAGAGACCGCAGAGCGCGCGGAGAATGGCCGGTATTGTGAACCCGTGGTTTCTTTCGCCGCACTCTGCGCGAGGCTAAGCGAATCTGCTGTTACTGCCGAACCCGGGCTGGGCTGTTAAACTGAGGGACCGGGGCAGGAGATGCGTGTTGCCGGTTTTCCGACTGTTCTTGCTGGTCGCTACTTTGTCCTGCGCCGCTGCCGCGCAGGCGTTTGATGCTGCGGCCTTCTTCGGCGATGCCTGGACCGCCGGCGAGAACGCCGACACCGGCAAGCTGGCTGTGCCGCTGCGCGCCGACGCGCTGCCCCGATTCATCGACGTGACGAGCACCGGAGATACCCACCGGCTTCAACCTGCGGGTGAGGGGTTGGCGATCATTCCCGAAGTCGGCCGCGGCACCGTCGAGCTGCACGTTGATCTCGGCGCCACAGAAGCCGCCGCGTCGATCACGGTCGCCGAGTTCACGCAGGGCGCCTCGCTGGCGTGGCGCGTGCGAGGCATGGGCGCCGGCGCGGACGAATACCTGGC
>CAZNBU010000555.1:0-2473 GCA_964571035.1 uncultured Planctomycetaceae bacterium
CGGCGAAGAACTTCCACGTCCCGGCGTAGCCGCGCTCGCGCTCGATCGCGTCGATTGTCTTTTCGTCGAATCCGAGCGTTTTCGCCGCCGTCTTCGCGGCGTTCATCATGCGCTCGTGGCCGCCGCCCCATTCTGCGAGCAGGGCCTTCTTGTCGGTCTCGACGGCGAGGTTGTAGTCGGCCGCCTGCTTCTGAAGGACGTTCGCGACGTACTGGTTGTGCAGATCGGTCAGCCGCGTCGCCTGAGCCGGCAGCAGACCGACATCGTGGAACGCCCCGCGGGCGAACGCCACGTAGCTGTCGTCCTGCGCCAAGCCATCGGGCGGCTTTGCGAACTCATACTTGTCCGGGGTCTCGGGCAGTCCAAGCTTGGACAGCACACCGCGCAGGGCCGCCGGGTCGTCCGCTTTCGGGATGGTGAGCAGGGAGTTCGGATCGCGGCCGATCAGCCTCTCAGCGCCTTGATAGGATTGGATGACATCGGCCGGGCTTTTCCAGCCCTTGTTCGCCACATAGGCGAGCGTGGCCAGATCGGTGTCCGGCAGGCCGTGCCAAGGGGGCGCGGCGCCGCCGGCAGTACCGGCAGCGCCAGCAGCGCCGTCGGCAGTACCGGCAGCGCCAGCAGCGCCGTCGGCAGTACCGGCAGCGCCAGCAGCGCCGTCGGCGGTGTTGGTGGTGTTGGTGGTTTCTTCAGTCATGCTAGGCTCCTTAGTTTACAGACCGAGTTCTTTCAGCCCGTTGATGAAATCGTCAGGGTGCAAGAGGTCCATACAGGCATTGTCACCGTAGGCGCAGCGCGTGAAATGGAGCGTTGTCAACGGCCAGTTCGACTGGCAGCCGTAGCACTCCAGATCGCGCGGGCCGACGTAACGGATGCGATAGTTGTGGCCGCCGTGCCGGGCAACGTAGCGGTGCTTCGGCAGCGTCGTCCCGGACGCGAATACGATCGGCACGTCCGTCGTGCCGGCGAGGTGCAGCGTCCCGCCATCGACGCCGACGACCGCGTTCGCGTGGCCGAGCAGGTCGCGCAGCTCAAGCAGCGTGGTCTTCTCGCGCATATCGATGCAGCGTTCAAGGATGCCCTTCGGCAGCAGGTCCGTCTGGTCGCGCAGCACGACCGGGGTCAGCTCGCCGTCAATCTGCGTGTGCGTGTGGCTGGTCTTCGTGCCGACGATGACCGGCGTGTAGGCGCGCTCCAGGCACCAGGCCATAATCGGCCCCATGACGGAAGCCCTGAACAGCTTGTTGTCTGAAGTCGCGCCGACCGGGAAGACGACATAGCGCGCCGGCAGCTCCGGCCGCCAGCCTAGCGGCGCGGCCGTAACGTAGCTCCGCTGCTCCATGCTCTCGGGCCGGGCGTTGAGCAGGAAGTTGAAAGCGTAATCGACCATGTGAACGCGACAACGTGTGTGCTGGTCGAACACCGCGGCGTTGTACGAGACCGGCCCGATGTCCGCCTTCTTGCGCTCCTCGTGCTTCGCCGGGAACTCCAGAAAGTTCCTGATCTCGAACTCGCCGTAGGGCTTGAGCAGGTAATCGACCAGCTCCATCTGCCACGGCGGCACCCACACCCGCATCTTCAGTTGCGGCGCATAGAACTGGCGCGCGAAGGCGATCGCCGGCAGCGAAGTCAGCATGTCGCCGAGCGCGGCGTGATTGAGCACGAAGTTGTGGACTTCCGTGCTGAGGATCTGCTTTCCGTCGCGATACACTATGCCGCTCCTGCCTGAAGCTCTGTTAACGCACTAACGCACAGAACTCCGCACTCTATGTCAGGCTCGACTTCATACCGCCCTGCATCGGGCGGCAATTCATCAAGAAACACGCGCTTGCGCCATCTCGTTCCATCAGGATTGCGCCCTTCCTTCTTGCATATCGCCGCATTGAGCCTGCGTTCCATCGCTGCCATCTTGGCGAAGGCATCGGGGAAGTCTCGCCGTATCTTATTCCAATAGCCGCTCTGCCCCTTCACGCAGCCAATGCAGTTGTTATTTTTGTATCCGAGGCGATACATCGCTGGCGTTTTGATCCCAGCATCGCGCACGATCCTGTGACAGTCGGCTTTGGTAAGCTCAGCTTCGATCAGCGGAAACTCCGCATAAAGCTCCGGGTTTTCACGACGAAACTGCGCGACGCGGTGCCGCTCGTCAGCGGTGTACCCAAACACGTGAACATCGTCGACGCGCTGATAGGCTTTTCTCACGTTCTTCTTCAATTCGGTCGTGCAACGAGCGCCGCCGACACCGACGAGCCATCGGGTGCGCTCGAACACGTCGTAAATGTCGGTGTATTCGTCCGACCGCAGAATCTTGATCTGGCGCCCCAGCCACTTCTCGACATCGGAAAAATATCGGCGGTTATCTGGATGCTCATAGGCGAAGGTGTCACAATACAACACCTCACAGCGCGCCCCATGCTTACCCGCTGCGAGTTTCGACGCTACAGCGCTGGCGTCTCCACACGAGAACCAAGAA
>CAZNBU010000556.1:0-2470 GCA_964571035.1 uncultured Planctomycetaceae bacterium
TGTCGCGCCCGCCGACACGGGCAAGGTCGAGTTTGAGTGGATCATGCCGCGCCTCGACAAAGACGGGCTGCGTCCCGGCCAATAGGAACCCGCGTGACCGACACCGCTGTGCAGACGCAGAAGCCCCAAGCAGCAAGCGAGCCCGCCGGCCCGCAGCTCACGATCCGCGAGCTGGAGGTGAAGCTGGGCGCCGACGTGCTGCGCCTGCACGCGCCGGTGGCGATGCAGTCGGGGCGGCTGTACGTGCTGTGGGGGCCATCGGGCAGCGGCAAGAGCAGCTTCGTGCGCGCGCTGCTGGGGCTGGGCGAGCTGGCCACGCCGCGTGTTGCAGCCCGCGGCGAGGTGACATTGACCGACGCCGTCGGCATCGAGCACACCCTTTGGGACGGCGAGAACTACAACCCAGCCGAGCGACGCCAGATCGCGTTCCTGCCCCAGTCGGATCGCCTGGGTTTCATTGACGGGCTGGGCACGCTGGAGAACATTCGGCTGTACGGCTCGCTGCGCAGCGATTCCGCGACAGCGCACGCCGAGCACCTGGCGGCGCGCTTTCACCTGATGAAGCTGCCGCGGCGCATCGCGCACGCCAGCGGCGGCGAGCGCATGCGACTTTCAGCGGTACGCGCGCTGCTCAAGCGCGGCGAGAGCGAGCCGCCGCCCGCGCTGGTGATCGCCGACGAGCCGACCGCGGGCCTGGACGCGGTAGCCGCCAAAAGCCTCGCGCGCGAGCTGATCGAGTACGCCCGCCGCCGCGACAGCATTGTGCTGGTGATCAGCCACGACCCGCAGGTCTTTACAGGTCAAGAGCCGCCCGAAGTGGACCGCGCAGGCGGCGCCAAGACCGTCCACATCTACGAATGCAGTCTGACCGGCGAAGCCAGTCCAGCCCCGGCAGCAATGCCGGGGGATAAAGAGGAAGGCAGTCCCCAACCAACCGCAGACATCAACGCGGAGATCGGCCGCCTGAGAATCGAAGCCGGCCGCCCAGTCAACCCAATCGCCGCCGCAGCCAAACAACGCGCAGCAGAAGTCCTGACGATGATCGGCGGCGCCGTGCTATCCCCGCTAGCGTTCCTGTGGGGGCTCGCGCGCATCAAGCGCCCGCTGTTCGTGCTGAAGAAGACGCTCGCGGAAGGCCTCAGCCCGGGCACACACCTGTTTTCCTGGCTCGGCGCGCTGCTGATCGGCGGCACCGTCGCCTACTTCATCTTCGAGCAATTGCCCCGCCCGGAACTCGTCGAGCCGCTGCTGCTCGAAGAGATCCTGCAAGCCACCGGCCACACACTCGTGCGTGTCGTGCTGCCCCTGGGCGCAGCCGCGCTGATCACCGGCAAACTCGGCGCCGCGCAGGCTGCGCGTCTTGCCAGCAGTGTGCGTTCGGGCGCGCTGGAGACGCTCGCGCTCGCCCGCTGGCCCGTGGAGGCGTTCGGCCTGGTGCCGGCTGTGCTGGCGCAGACGCTGGCGATCGCGCTGGCGACGATGCTGGCGTGCATCAGTGGCGTGACGCTGGCTTCGCTGATTTACGTCGCCGGGCACGAAGGCGCGTCGCTCGGGCTCGCGTTGCAGCTCATGTCGGACGGGTTGGACTACGCGCCCAAGTGGCAGGAGTTCCTGTGGGCCAAGGTGCTGGTCAGCGGGTTCCTCGGCGGCGCGCTAGCCGCCATGTTCGGCCTCGCGCCCGCAAACAGCGAAGACGACGTAGCCAAAGCCGTCCACCGTACGCTGCTGTGGGGGATCCTCGCGGTAATCACCGCGCAGTGCGCGTTTGTCGTCTGGGAATTCGCGGTGTATCGGTAGTGACGTTCGGTCGTGCGTAGGCTGCACGAACTGCGTCGAAGGTCAAAGGTTGAATGTCGAAGACTGCTTCGACCTTGAACCTTCGACCTTAAACCGGTGCGTAGGGGTGCCACAACCTAACACTGAATGCGCGCTAAGCCGCGCGGCGTTTGCGGACGGGCCGGTCCTCGGGCGCGATCAACGCGACGATCAGCATGATCAACCACAGGCCAAGGAAGGTCGAGGCAAGAAAGACCGCCAGCGTCTTGCCGCTGCTGTACCCCTTGCGGTCGAGGATCCAACTGGGGATCGCCAGGACCAGAAACACCACCAGCCCCACCACCACAATCAGCATGTAGGGCAGCACCGGCTCAATTCTGTCCAACGAGAACTGCATACCCAGCCCTCCAACGCCGAACATCGACGCGCCACCCAACCCGACTGCACAAATTCGAAGGCCAGCGCTCAGGCAATCGTGCTCAACCGCCGGCGGCGGAGCAGCGCTGCGGTGGCTGTGGCTGCTGTCAGGAAGGCGGCTGGGATCTGCGGCGATGGGTCGGTCGCGCACCCGGCGAACAGTGAGTCGTCGGCGCCTCGGTCTTCTTCGCTGGGTTGGGAGTTGATCTTCAGCGTGACCTGCTGCTCGGCCCAGTCGCCTGTGGTTTGGTCTTCTACCCTTAGTGTGAAGGCGAAC
>CAZNBU010000557.1:0-2454 GCA_964571035.1 uncultured Planctomycetaceae bacterium
CTGAAATCAGCGCTGCCGTCAGCTTGTCGTCGATGCTGGACAGGCTGCTCAATCCTTTGATGGCGCCGCCGAAATCCGGCATGGGCACATTCAGGCGAACGCCCTTGATGTCCAGCTGGCAGGCGGCGACATGCTTGTCAAATGCTTGACGTGCCGCCACAACTTTCTCGGTGCGGCGCGCGTCCTTCTCGGCTTTGACCAGCTTCTCGGTGGCCAGCCGGGTTGACCGTGCCAGCTCCTTGAGGTCGGCCACGGTGCGGCGCATCAGCTCCACGTCGCTGATCTGCGCCAGTGCTCCATCCTCGGCCTGGGTCAGTGCGTCCTCGGCCTTGCGCAGGGATTTGCAGGCGGCCTCGGCGTCGGCAAATTGCTGATCGGTGGCCGGGCGCTGCGGGATGCGCTCGATGAAGGCGCGCAGCGCCTGGCCGAAGGCGTCCAGGTTGCCGCCGACGGTCAGCGCGCCGGACACCTGCACCACGACGGCGGGCAGGCTTTCCATGGGAGCGGCCACCACGGGCGCGACGGGCTCGGTGGGGACGTAGGCGGCCAGGTCGGCGGCGAACTGGCGCCAAGCTGCGATGACCTGCGCGCGGCGCTCGGGGATCGACACGTACCACAGGTGGCGCGTGTTCTCACCAGTGCCGTCGCTGGTGGTGAATAGGACGCGCTCGGCGCCACTGACCATCAACTGGTGCTCCAGTTGCGACCAATAGTGCGGCTCCAGTTCGCCGGCTTCGACCTGAGCGACCAGCGACTGACTCCACAGCTTGTTTTCCCACAGCACTTCGCCCATGAAGTCGATGCCGTCGAAGCTGGCGAGCATGTCCATGCCGTCGATGGTTTTCGTTCCAACGAGCGGGGCGAATTCGGTGTCGGCGATTTGTTCGGCGATGGCGCGCGCTCCGGCTTCGGCGGCATGGCCGGCATCGAACAGACGCTGCTTGGCCGCGTCAACTTCCGGCGCCAGGCCGGTGTGCTTCTGGTGGAGCAGTTCGTCGCGAGTCTGGTATTTCGACACGCCCATGGCTGCGGCGGCTTCGGATGCGCAAAAGCAGCCCTTTCTCGCCGCATGCCACCGGTCGGACCCTTGTTGGCAGTCAGTAAGTACGTTCATTTGTAGCTCCTTCTGTTAGCGCCCGCTCAACGGGCCATCCGTGCTTTTGCAGGCGTGCTGCAATGGTTTGTCGGGCTAGGCCGGTGCGGGCTGCCCAGCCCGCATAGGTGTCTGTTACTCCGTTGAACACGATCACCGGCTTGGAGTGCTTCTCGATCAGTGCGGCACCTGTGAGCCCTCGCTTCATGCGGCGCAATATCACCGTGCGGTGCACGCCAGTCAGCGATGCCCACTCAGTGATGTTTTTGGTTACGCCGTCGATCTCAATGCGGCTGTTGTTGCTTCGGTTGTTGGCTTGTTCAGTCAGCGTGGCCCAAATGCAGTTCTCCGGGCAGTAGTCTCCGTCCGTGTCTTTGCGCTCCAGGCTGTGCTCCGGCGTTGGTTTTCTGCCCATGTCAGCAAGGAAGTGCTGATAGGACTCCATCCATCTTTCGCAGACCTTGATGCCTCGACCTCCGTACCTGTCGTACCGTTTGTTTTTTTGGTCGTAACACCTCGTTTTCATCGAGTTGTACGCTCGGTATTCAAGCGTTCCTACGTCGCCGTGCTTGGTGGCCAACTCAACGCGGCGCTTGCTTGCGCAGGTAGGGCAGCTGGTTCTCCTCCGAAGCCGCAGAGCAGATCCAGCCGCCTCAAAAAGCACTCCGCAGCGGCACCGAACTTCCCACACTGCCTTGTCGCCTTTATTGCCAAGATGGCGGACGCATAACAACCCATCTATCTCCTGTCCGGTCATGTCAACGAAGTTGCTCATTTGGCCTCCAGCGCGCGAGCGCATTCGTCGTAGATGGCCGCCAGCTCCTGCAGATGCTGCGGGTTCTCGACCGCGCCGATCATGGTTGCCACCTCGTCCAACTCGTCGGGGCTTTGCGCGTTGCGCAGGCGCCCGGCCAGATCGGCGTAGGTGACGGCGGGGGCGGCATCGGCTACGGGCCGGGCCTCGACGTCCTGCGGCTCGCCGTCGGTGTGCGCGGCCTTGATCTGGACAGATCGCAGCGCGTCCTGCTGCGCGTCGGTGTACGGCTGGCCTCGCGTGCGGGCGAAGCTGATGTAGTCGTCTGCGGTCTTGCGACCGCTGGCAATGGTTTCGGCCCAGGCCGGGAAGTTGCGCTCGAATTTCGCGTCGTCGTAGTAGGTGACGGCGGGCGGCACCACTTCGGCCGGCCCCATGAACTTCTCTCCGCTCGGCGCCGGCAGTTCATCGTCCGTGTAGACGCCCAGCAGCACGCCAGGCTTGTGCAGGCGCACGAACTTGCGCAGCGCCAGGTAGCAGATTTGCTGCTTTGGGTCGGTGGCCCACTGGGTCGAAAAGCGTGGGTAGGCCTGCGACATGAGCAGCT
>CAZNBU010000558.1:0-2452 GCA_964571035.1 uncultured Planctomycetaceae bacterium
GGTGTCTGCCCGTGGGTCAATGCCCGGGAACGTCCAGCCGCCCAGGAACAGCAGCACTATCAGGCAGGCCTGAATCACCATGCCGTAGTACTCACCAAGGAAGAACATCGCGAACTTCATGCTGCCGAACTCGGTGTGGTAACCACCGACCAACTCAGCCTCGGCTTCCGGGAAGTCGAACGGCAGGCGGTTGCTCTCTGCAAACGCGCAGATCGCGAAAATCACGAACGCCAGCGGCTGCTTGAACATGCCCCAGTCGAAGAACTGCTCCAACACGCTCAGGATGCCGCCGGGCGAGTCGTTTGCGGTCGATTGCGCCAGCACCATATCGCGCAGGTCCAGCGTGCCGTACGTCATCACCATCGCGAGGATCACCATGAACATGGCGGCTTCGTAGCTGATCATCTGCGCCATCGCGCGCACCGCGCCGAACATGCCGTACTTGTTATTGCTCGCCCAACCAGCCAGGCTCAGCCCGTGAACCGCCAGGCTCAGCGCTGCCAGCGCGAAAAGCACTCCAACGCCAAGGTCGATGATCTGGTACTGCACAAAGAACGAGCCGTCATCGGTGTTGAAAGTGAACCCGTCGCCAAACGGAATCACGGCAAACGCGAACGCGATCGGCACGAACACCAGCGCGGGCGCCAGCACGAACAGCAGCTTGCTCGCGCGCCGCGGGATGAAGTCTTCCTTCAGGATCAGCTTGAACATGTCCGCAAGCGGCTGCATCAGCCCGAACATGCCCCACCCCTTCAGCGGGCCGAGGATCTTCCAGTTCGGCAGGCCCACCTTGGTGGGGCCGTCGCGCAGCTGGATCCAGGCCGCCATCTTGCGTTCAAGCCAGATCATGCCGGGAATGACCGTCATGATCACGCCAAAGGCGACCAGCACCTTCGCGGCGTTGAACACGTACTCCAGCGGATGGCTGTCCATTGCGGCTTCTGCGAGAAACATGGGTTATCCTGTTGCGGCGCCAATCTAGCGGCGCGGACGGCGGTTGCAACGGATCAGTTGGCACCCGCCCGGGCTTTCGCTGGCAACGGACAACTGATAACTGACAACTCCTATGACATCTGCCGCACTCAAAGACGCCATCCGCAAAGCCGCCCACGCGCTGGGTTTCGAGCGCGTCGGGTTCTGCTCGACCGAGCCCACGCCCCACGCCGGGTTTGTGGACACGTGGCTGGCGCAGGGGTGGCACGGCACGATGGACTGGGTTGCCCGCAACCCGGAGTGGCGCAAGGACATCCGCTCGCGCTACGGGTGGGCGAAGTCGTTCGTTGCGCTCAACATTGAGTACCCGTCAGAGCTGCCCGAGAAGCTGCCCGCCAAGAGCGCGCTGCCGAACATCGCCCGCTATGCGCGGGGCCGCGACTACCACGATGTGCACGAGCCGGCGCTGCAGAAGCTGGAAGACGAGATCGCGCGGCTCGGCGGGCCGGGTACCGAAGCCAAGTGGTACCAGGATACAGGCCCGTTTCTCGAGCGTGCCATCGCGCAGCAAGCCGGTCTGGGGTGGGTCGGCAAGAACACCATGCTGATCGACCCTCAGCGCGGAAGCTGGAGCTTCTTGGCGCTGGTCGTCACCAGCCTGGAGCTGCCGCCCGATCAACCGGGAACAGACCACTGCGGCACCTGCACCAAGTGCCTCGACGCCTGCCCCACGGACGCGTTTCCGGCGCCGTACCAGCTCAATGCCACGCGCTGCATCAGCTACCTGACGATCGAACACGAGGGGCCGATTGACGAGGCGTTGCGGCCCGGCATGGGCGAGTGGGTGTTCGGTTGCGACATCTGCAACGACGTCTGCCCGTGGAACAGCAAGGCTTCGGACACGCCCGCTGAGCCTTCCAGCGAGCTGGCGGGGCTGACGCTTTCGCGCATCCTGACCTCCAAGCCGGAGCACCTGCGCAAACGTATTGCGGGCACGCCGCTGGCACGCCCGGGCGACGCCAACCTGAAGCGCAACGCCGCCATCGTCGCGGGCAATACTAAGGAAGAGTCATTGTTGCCGAGCCTCGAGCAGGCGCTTCAAACCGACGATGACACGGTGCAGGAAGCCATCGTCTGGGCGCTGATGCAGTACCCGCCCGCAACCGCTCGCGCGGCTGTGGCAAGGGCGCAGCGGCATGTGGTGAACCCGGAACTGCGCGACCGGATGATTGAGTGGCTTGAGGGGACTGTCCCCTAGGGCACTCTCATTAACCGGATGCTCTGGTACTGGATGTTGGCGTCGAGCTGGCCGGGGATGTAGCGGTCGTTGTCCCAACTGAAGCGAATCGTGTGCGCGCCGCTCAGCGACCCCAGCGCCACGCGCGCGAACTGCTCCACCTGCGCGCTGGAGGCGATGTTCACCACGCCCCGGGCCGCGCCATCGATGTGGACGTGCACGATAAACTCGTACTCGTTGTCAAGCGGCAGCGCGCCCCAGGTGTGGTTCTTGACGCCCAGC
>CAZNBU010000559.1:0-2441 GCA_964571035.1 uncultured Planctomycetaceae bacterium
AGCGGGTCGATACTGCCTTCTGCGCCTACGGGAAAGCGCCCACCGAGCAGCGCCTCGATACCGGCGTGCGTGGTGCGCCCGGCGTTGGAGGTGAGCGTGTTGCCCGGTGCGGCGGGGTCGTCCGACGAAACGATC
Source organism: uncultured Planctomycetaceae bacterium (assembly GCA_964571035.1). Classification (GTDB taxonomy): domain Bacteria; phylum Planctomycetota; class UBA8742; order UBA2392; family UBA2392; genus JADJRK01. The sequence goes on from CAZNBU010000559.1 coordinate 136, forward strand.
TCGTTGCGCAGCCGTCCCCAGTACACGGACACGTCCCAGTTCAGCCCGATCTGGCTGACCGGTGCCGCGTTGTCGCCGCGTACGCCGACTTCCACCATGGTGCCGTGCATGGCTCGCAGTGTGGTGTTCGGGCCGCGCTCCGAGCGGGCATTGTTCAACTCGAAACTGTTGGGCGCCTGGTACACGCGGCTCACGCTGGCGAACAGATCGCTGGACGGCGTGAGCGCGTAGATGGCCCCCGCGCGCGGGTTCAGCGAGGAGAAGCGGTCGCGCTGGTCTCGCGCCTGGGTATTGCCATGGTTGATGCCGTCGACGTTGTCGTCGATGCGCCGCGAGCTCACGCCCTGCGCACCGTAAACCAGCGTCCAGCGTGGCGCCACCTGCTAGCGGTCGAGCGCAAACACCGCGGTGGTCGTGGCTCGCTGGTCCACATCGTCCTGCAACTGGCCACGCAGGCCACGGTCGTTGGCGTAGTTGCCTCCCCGGATGGTGCTGTGCGCCAGGTTGACGCCGGCGACGACGTCGTGGTCGCCCAGCAGCACGCTGTAGTGCAGCATGCCGCCCAGCGTACGCTGCCGCGTGTTGATCAGCAGGCTGAAGAACGGCGAGTAGACGATGGGGTGGTACAGCGACTGCTTCTCGTACGAGAGGCCGAAGTCCAGCCGACTGGTGGCGTTGATGCGCCACTGGCCGGTACTTGCCAGCCGGTGGCTGCGCACGTTGAACTGGTGGTCGCCGACCACGTTGGACGGGGCGGCCTGGCGCCGGTCCTGCTCGAAGGCTGCACGGGTGATGGAGCCGGCGAGCTGCTGCTCGTTGTCGATGTGTGTGGCGTAGAAGCGCAGGTCCACGTCGGGCGTGACCCTGAGCCCTACGTTGCCGTGGATACCGTGGCGCTTTTGTCGACTGTGTTCGCGCCAGCCGCTGTCGTGCTTGCCCTCGATGGTGAGCAGACCATCCAGCGTTTCACCGGCCGCGCCCACGCTGGCGCGCGCGCTGCGCAGGCCAAAGCTGCCGCCGTCCACGGACAGTTGCATGGGGTCACTGTTGCGCGCCGTGCGCGAGACGAAATTGATGGCGCCACCCAGCTCACTGGCACCGTAGGTGAGGGCGTTGGCACCGCGCATGACGATCATGCGTTGCGCCGCCAGCGGGTCCGGAAAGCGGTTGTGGTTGTTGCCATCGGCACTGCTCACCGGCAGGCCGTCCTGCAGCAGCAGGACACCGTTGTTGTCGTAGTCGGTGGCGTCCAGGTTGGAACCGCGGATGGAGATGCGCGCGTCGTCACTGTTACCGCTGCCGGGTGCCCAGACGCCGGGCACGTAGCGCACCGAATCAGTCAGGTTGCCCACCGGACTTTCCTGCAGCTTCTCGTCGCCCACGATCGTCACGCCGCCGGGTGTCAGAGCCTGCTGGATCTCCTCGGGCCGGGGGTACGTGGCCTTGATCGTGACAGTGTCCAGCTCCAGGACCGAAGTAGTGGCGTCCTGCGCCAGAGCCGGGATGGCAACCGAAAGCGCGGTCAATGCCAGAATGCCTGTCAAGCGCCAGCTGCAGCTACGACCGCAAGCCCGTAGAAACAGGGGTGAAGTGCCGGACTGCCGTTGCGGCAGCGCACCGAATATCTTTTGCATGAAAAATCCTGGTTGATCTGAATGACACGCCCCGGCGGGCTCGCCTGACAAACCAGATCAGACAGCGAGCCTGCTTTTCGGCAATGGGACGGCTGGCGACCGGCAGAGAAGCCAGCGCTGGAGAGTCCGTCGGGGCCGGCCCGACGGCGTTCAGATCAACACAGGTGGAGCACGCGCCTGAGGCGGCAGGAAGTCACCGTCGGGCAGCGTCAGCCGCTGCGGCCACGGCCCGGGCCGCCCCACCAGCCCGGGCCGGCGGATGCAAGAGTCCGCCGCCCGTGGCGGCGCGGAAGCTTCCTGATGCGTCGTGCCACCACAGAAGACACAGCAAGGCAGCGAATGCTCGGAGTCGTCATGCTCCGGCGTACCGGAAACCGGTCCGGACGCGGTATGGCAGATCTCCTGGAGCGGGATGGGTACATTCGCACGGGCCGCCGCGGAGAACGGCATCAGGCCCGAAAGAAAAACGTAGGTCAGGAACAGGCAAAGCAGGGCCCCGGCTTTGCACCGGGAACGCCTGTCCTGTTTCAGTCTGCCTGAGCGCATGCCCCCTGTCCGTGAACCGGCCCGCGCCGGCCGGGCTTCGACGTGGCGCGGAACCGCGTCGGGAACAACCCGAGTCCTTTCCAATCCGTAGATGAGTCTGAATCTGTTAGCTGGGGGCCTGTGTTG
>CAZNBU010000560.1:0-2440 GCA_964571035.1 uncultured Planctomycetaceae bacterium
GGCGCCGGCACGTCGCCGCCGTCGGCCTTCGCAGGGAGCTCACGCAGCGCTTCGGAAAGCGCGTGGACGCGCTGTTCATCGAACTGCCCAAAGGCCGAGCGTTCCTGCCGTGCAGCCGAAGTACATGCTGACATGGCGAGTACCGCCAGCACGGACAGCCACAGGAACGATTGTGTACGCATGATTCCACTCTCTCATGGGCCAACGTCAATCACGCCGGCTCAGCCGGCGTCCCGTGAGAGGTGGAGCTAAAGGAGAAGGAACTGCGTGCGAACGACGATCAATCCCACAGGATCCGGCGGCGCCCGGGGCGCAGGACGGAGGGCGTTGGTCAAGTCGCACGCCACCTGAGCCACTGGCATTGTATCGACCGCGTCCGGGGCGGGAACAGTAACAATGCCCGGAGCATCCTGCGTGATCACTCCGGCTGCGAGCTCGGGGGCGAGCGGCAACTTGCAGGGTTTATCCTTGGGCATCGGCTCGGGCGTTGAAGGCCGGTCATCTCCGCGGTGCGGGGCGTGGCACCCCGAAGCCTCGCCGGTGGTGCAGCAATGATCGGCTTCCGGCCCGGAGCAACCCTGGGCAGCGCGCTCTACAGCGCACGCGCAGAACAGCGTGAAATCCCCGCAACTGCAGGGCCGCACATAGGGCACCACAGACAAAAGAGCAACGGCAATCAAGCTAAGAAGCGTCGCCATGCACAATAGTCTAAACCCGGAGTAATGTACGGGAACAACCAGATTCGACAGATTCCTAGGTCATCCAAGGTCAGTGCTGGCCAATTGCGCATCGCCCCAAGGCCCGTCAGTCCTCGGACGTTGCGCGTTATCCCGCTACAACAAGGACAAACAGCCAGCGTCCAGCCCTATCCCAGCGATGCCACACGCGTGCCCCCGCCACCAGCGTACCAGATGATGAGCATGGAAGGTTTGGAAGCAGATTGGACCTGGGATCGGGGGCACGGGTGGTTCTTTGGTTTGGATGGTCACAAGGAGGCCCGCGCTTGCGACCTCCGATTCTGTCCTTGCGATTGGGCAGACTGAGATGATGGAGTACGAGCTTCAGTTGCTATCTCTGCGGCAAGGATCCTAGAAACATACGAGACCAACCCGATACGTCCGGAGGAGCGTGCAATTGAGGCCTCCGCTTGTTTTGGTTTGACGTCACAGGATTTCGCCTTCGTCTGGCGTCCACACAACCGCGCGGCATTGGGTGTAGCAGATTTCGATCCCACCCTGAAGCCATCATATGTTAGCTCCAAGCGAGACTTGGGGTGGTGGGTCAGTTTGCAACCGTCCTCAAAACGTCCGATGAAGACTGGATCTAGCCGAATGTACATGCCGGCTGAACTGTGCTAGCGAACCAAGATCGGCCAACTTGGGTTCCGAAGGTGGTGTCAAGTGTGCTCCTTTCTCCGCAACAACTTCCCACACTTCCGCCCCTAGCCGCCCCATCCTGCGGTCTGTGGTTTGAAAGTGCAGCCGAGCCTCTGCCTGGGTGCGTTTGCGCCTTGCGCGGGATCGTGTGGCACATGCCAAGTACGCGCATCGCAACGGGACCACTGGCTGTCCGTGCCTGGTTCTTGGCTGCTGGTCCGCAACCGGGGGTCGGGCATCGCCTCGGATTGGCGCGCTGTCGAGTGGCAACGTGACCCCAAAGCACGTCATCCAGCGGAGGTCTTGCGATAGTGCGCAGGTGTCGAATTCAACCAGATTCAAACCGAGTTCCGCTTCGGCAGGCATTCCTCGGCAGATCGATCATGCCGAAGAAGGACTGTCGCAATCGGCGGTACGCGAGTATGGCACTACTGCGCCTCTTGAAGGAGCCAGGCAAAGCACCGATAGCCATTCTCGACCTGCCGCAGAAAGAATTCCCTTGCGACTCGTTGCTGGGCAGGTGTGCCGAGTTCAAGCAAGTTGCGGTGGTGGCGCGCCTGCCAACCCGAAGGGATGCAGAACCAGTCGGGCACGCCAGCAAGCATGCGTTCCGCTTTCCGCATATTGCGGCGCGCCTCTTCTGTTGCGCCCACGCGCCTGAAAACCTGCGCGGCGATAATTGGTCGCATGTCGAATGACTGGTGCGGGCTCCTGAACTTTAGCGACTCCACGTAGTCGTGCGCTGCGGACCGAGACACGGTAGAGCCGCCCCCTGCGGTATCAAGCAGAAGTCCAGCCCACCTGCGAAGGTTCGGGCCGTCACCCATGTCACGGAACTTGTGGGCACGATCCCAGTATCCAGCCGCGTGCTTGAGGTCCGCCTCACGCTCCGTAACCGACGCAAATCCCAGCATGAACACGGCGCCCCACGGCGATTTCTGGCGGATGCCGACAGCTGAGCGCATCTCGATCATGCCGGCCGACAGCATCAGGTGGGTCAACATTGCCCGCGCTCGGTCGCCGTCCTGATCCGGGAAGCCATCTTGCAGCCTCGATACAAGTTC
>CAZNBU010000561.1:0-2438 GCA_964571035.1 uncultured Planctomycetaceae bacterium
ACACGAAGAAGGTGCCCTCAAAGTTGCCTGCCACGATGTCGAGATCGCCGTCGCCGTCCCAGTCAACGGCAAACGGGCGCGAGCAGATGTTCTGGGTAAGGCGGCTGTCGCCGGTGCCGTCAAGGTCGGCAACCACCTGCAAGAGCTTGTCGTCGGTGCCCTTCAACTCGACGGGCTTGGCGAACTTGCCTTCCTTGTCGCCGTACAGCACCCAGTACGAGCCCACCATGCTGGCGTGGCCGCTTTGGCTGTAACACCCGGAAAGAATGTCATTGAAACCGTCGCCGTTCAGATCCACTACCTGTGGAGTGCTGCTGGTGCATCACCAGACGCCGGGGACTTTGGCGATCTCGCCGCCGGCTTGCAGCCACTCGTGGGCGCCGAAGGTCAGCTTGCCGTCTTCGGCTTTGCTGCCTTTGTAGAGGCTGATCTTGCCGTCTTTGAACTGGCCGACCAGCAGGTCGGGCACGCCGTCGCCGGTGACGTCGGCAATGCTGGGCGCCGCGTAGCCCGGTGACTCAATCTCGATCAGTTTGTCGCCGCCGTTGAGCTGCCGCGGCTCGGTAAACTTGTAGTCGCCTGCCGCCAGCACGGATGGCCCAGCCACCGCCGCGGCAAGCATAAGTGCATTCAAGCGCTTCATGGTCATCTCCCAAGTGAATCAGCACAAGACAACGAACGAATTCAGTACAAGGGATTATACGCACAAGTAACAGCAAAAACCGCCAATATCCGGGCTTTGCAGATTAGGAGTACTGCGCGACGACCCTGCCGCGTTTCAACCCGATCCGAAACCCTGGCTCGAGGGCGTCTCGGCGCCGGGAACCTCGAGCAACCTGCGGCAGGATTGTTGCGGTCAACGCTTCTTGAATGTTCTTGCCGCTCCAAGAGGCATTACCTTGTTCGCCTTCAACCGAACTTCGTATACAGTCGGTAAGCGCTGTTGGCGGGCTTCAGCAACGATGCTCGGCCAAATGCGTACCAGCTGCCATGCCTGGACCTCCAGCGGAATGTTGAGCCACCCCTTGGCAAGGGTGAAAAACGTAAGGTCTGAATCGCGTATGGCCACGCGCTCACGTTCTCTTTGAAGCATACGCGCGTCGCCGGACACCACAATCCACGGTTCGCCTTCGGCAAGATCTGCGTGAAGTGCCGCAATCCACTCCACGTCGGCAGTGTGTTTCTCAAAGCGGTCATCGTGGTGTCGAACTGTGTGGTCCAGCTCAAACGCATCAAGCATACGGGCGAGCCGGAACGACAGGTTGCGGTCGAAGAAGAACCTCATGCGGCGATAGCCCGCTCGAAATTCACTGCTCTCCGAACGGCCTGCGGGTCAATGTCGTACCATACAGCCACCTTGTCGACGTCATTTCCGTTTGCAGCGACTGCTGAGGCGAGGATGTAACTCGAGATGCCAACATCCTCCAGAGTAGGTGACCCGAAATTGAGCGCCGGATCGATGACCACTCCGTCAGTAATCTTCCAGCGATTCGCGAGATCTCTAGTGTCGTACTCGATTTCTTCAAGGTAAGGCTGCACAACCCGCGTTAGGACAAGTTGCCTGTGCTCCATATCTACAAGCTTTGCTTCGCCTCGCTGAAGCATTTCCTGGAGGAACACGGTCTTTCCGTCTGTCCAAACGTTCCGATACGAAAACGCATGCTCGGTGCCGAACTTCTTCTGAAGGTTCTTGTAAGCACGCCGCAAAGCTTGGAATGACACTCCACGCTCTCGCAACTTCCCTGCGATTAGAACATCAATCAAATCCAGGAAGCTCAGTGCTTCGTGGCCTGCCGGTGAACGAAATTCGGCTGAGAATGCGGGCGATCGACCGTCCGCCCCAAACCAACGCCGTACTCGACGCGGTTCCAATCCCGTCAACCGCGAGGCTTCGGAAAATGAAAAAATGCCCAACCCAGCTACGTTCTCCGCCACGGTTTTGCCCATGATTGCCCCCGCGTAGCCCTCCATCTTTCATTCTACAACAGCTGACGACAATCGTCAGGATCACGCGTCTCCGTTCAGTCCTTCGGCTCGGCGTCGATCAGGCGGCCGTATTCTCTTTCGGCCATGGCTTGCATGTAGTGGCGGTAGTACTCGTGCTGGTGGATGCTTACCACGTTGATGTTCACCCGCTTCACCGCGTTGGCGCGGTGGATTTCCTCGAGAATCTGCAGGCTGGTCGGCTCACCGTCGCTCAGCAGCACGATCGTGTCCGCTTCTGCCTTCTCGATGATGCTCAGCAGCGCCGCCTTGATGTCAGTGCCGCCTTGCGGGTCCACCATCAGCATCCAGTTCACAGCGTCGCGCCGCTTTTCGAGGCTGTTGACCACGCGCTCGCTGTGCATCAGCTCGGTGTTGAACAGCGTGATGCCGTAGCGCGCCTTCTGGCTCATCGCGTCCAGCGCCGCGTTCAGCTCGGCGGCGGCTACATAGTA
>CAZNBU010000562.1:0-2438 GCA_964571035.1 uncultured Planctomycetaceae bacterium
AGGTAGTTGGCAATCGTGGTGATATCCGACTTCTTTTTGACCGGATTAAGGTTGCGCGAAAAGATCTGCGTCACCGGCGCGCTGAACTGGTCCTGGAACTCTTCGCGTCCGCGCAGTGCCTTTCCCATCCACTCCATCGCAATTTCCAGCGTAAGTTGCAACTGCGCCTTGAAGCGTCGTATCTCGCCCGCGGATTCAAAATTCGCCTCGCCGACAAAATATCGCGACAGCTCGCGCAGCGCGCCGTGCGCCATCGCCTGCAGGTTGCTGTGCGTGCCGGATTCGGTCGTGATCGTCTGCGTCGGCCGGATGATCCGGGTGCGCTGCGGCTTGACCGCGCGCTTGAACGTGAAGTCCATCGGCCCCGAGGTGATGCGCGTGCCGTCGCCCACGCGATAATCGGCGCCCCCTTCGTGCCAGGTGTCGTCGACCGTGAACCCGTCCCCGCTGAGATCCACGAAGTAGTACCCGTCGGCCCGCTTCTCAAGCCGCGCCTGCTCGTCTTTCAGGTCGTCCACCACCACGTCGCACAGCGGCCCGCTGCCGAAGACAATGCCCTTCGCGCGCGCCTCCTTGCCGAAGGTGTGCTCGCCGATGGATTCGGCTGACCCTGTCCGCGAAACGGCTACAACCAGCGCCATGGATGCCCAACGAATTCGTCGAAAACGGGGCGACAGTTTGGGGGTGTGTCAGTGCGAGGTCAAGCGTCGAAGGGACGCTCAGGGCGCAGCACCTACTCGCCGCCGCCTTCATTCTTGAGTTCAGCGGAGTTCTGGGCGGCAACTTCGGCGACGACTTCAGCACGCTTCGCAAGGTCCTGCACCGACTGCATGATGCGCGTCTTGTCTTTGTGCGACAGCAGATACCCCTTCTGCAGGTTGGGGTAGATCATCTCGTTGAACATCTTGCTGCTCTCAGCCAGGAACGCGCTGTAGGTGTTCAGGTACTCGTTCCACGCGATCTTCGCCGGCGCGAGGCGCTTGAGCAGGCTGGCCTTTTCTTTGGCCGTCTTCTCGATCGCCAGCGGGTCAAGCCGCTTCACGATCGCATCCAGCACCTGCTGCATGCCGGCCAACAGGCCCATCTGGTGCTGGGCGATGTCGTTGGTGGCGCGCTCAAGGCTGTCTTTGACCTCAAGCAGCGGCGGTTGCAGCTTCCAGTCCAGCGGGAAGCGCTTGAACTGCTCAAGCTCCTGCTTTTGCTTGATCGGGTTGGCGTCGCGCTGGAACGCCATGGTGACCTGCGCGTCGAACTCGCCTTCAAACTGCTTGCGCTGTGAAAGCGCCTTGTGCAGGCCCTCCAGCAGCACATCGAGGCTCAGCCGGATCATCTCGGTGAATTGCTTCACCTGCTCAGGCGTTGTGAACTCGCCTTCGCCGACAAAGTGCTTTGAGACCGCGTGCAGACCTTGCAGCGCCGCGCGCTCCACCGGATCAGTCCCGCCGATCGCCGGCGACCGGCCGGAGCTCTGCTTGCCCTTGCGGATGGCGTCTGCCTTCTCGGCGTCGGCTTCGCCGCCCGCGTCTTCCAGCACAACGCGCGCGACCTCAAGCTCGACGGTACCCATCTTTACGACGTCGGTTTCGTTCAGCGGGTGGGTGCTTCCGGGCTCAATCTGGTGGCCGTTCAGCAGTGTGCCGTTGCGCGAGCCCAGGTCCACCATCAGGTAGCCCGCTTCGCGCCGCTCAAGCCGGATGTGCTGACGCGAAACCCTCACCTCATCGCCCGGGAGCACCAGGTCGCAGTCCGGCGAACGCCCGACGATGATCTTCGCACGGGTAAACGTGTGCTCGGAAACATCGGTGGTAGTGCCGCGGGGTACTCGAACAACAAGGCGAATCGGCATCAGCAAAGTCCAAGCGGGGCGCAACGCCCGCTCATAGTGGCTTGGCGCCGGGGAGCGTCAAGCACACTACGATTGCCGAGCGGTTTGGCACCATTTTCGCATATCAGGTCAGCAACCCCTGTGAGCTGGTACTACAGCTCAGAGACATTCCCCGAGGCGCAGACTGGAGGCCGTCCCATGGTCCTTTCAGGCAAGCCTTTCGCGTGGATTGGTTTTTCTTTGCTGGTAGCTGCAAGCGTTGCCATCGCCCTGGCGCCGACGGCAGACGAGGGCCCCAAGCTACCGGAGCGTAACCCGCAACCGTCACGAACTCGTACCGCCGCACCGAAACCGGCGCCCATCGCCGAGTTGCCGACACTGCCGGCGGTCGAGCAGGCGGACGAAGTCTTGGTGATTGTGAATGAGCACGAGCATCCGTACACGATGCCCCACGCTCTCACCGTCCCCTACCCACGGGCGCACAACCCGCAGCCGGTGCTGTACTTCGGCGACGTGCCGCAGTCTCACCGCACCTATGGCCCCGCGGTGCCGCACCACCCCTCTGCGCAGACGCCGTCGGGCGCGATCCAGTGGCTGGTGGCCGCGCAGGCAG
>CAZNBU010000563.1:0-2437 GCA_964571035.1 uncultured Planctomycetaceae bacterium
AAGACAACTGGAATCGCATAGGCGAAAAGCTCTACCCCATTGCCGACAACGAGGCCAAGAAGGCGGCGATGCGGTGGATCGTAAATGACCTCAGCAAGCGCGCCGCCACGGACGAGTTCAAAAACAGCATTCGCCGTCGCGTTGCGCTGGTGATCGGCGTGGACGGCGCCGGGCAATCGGGCATTCCGCTGACCAAGTACGCCACCGTGGACGCCACCCAGTTCCAGCAGCATCTGCTGAACACCGAATCGAACGGCGTAGCGGCTGGCGCCATGCGCGCGCCAATCGGCGCTATCGCCAACCGCACGCGCGTGCTGGCCGACGCTACCGAACTGTCGCGCCTCGCGCGCGCGAACGACGACGTGATCGTCTACTTCAGCGGCGTCGGCACCGTGACCCTCGACGGCGAGCCCGCGCTCGTGCTGGCGCAGACCGCAGGCGCAGAAATGGAGAAGGTCGCGCTGAACGAACTGCTCGACCAGTTGCTCAAGAACAAACCGCGCACACTGACGCTGGTGCTCGACTGCAGCTTCACCGCGCCCGGCGATCGACGCTGCGCAGCCGACGAAGAAACGCTGAACACGCTCGCAAGCGCGGGCGTCACCGGCAGCCTGCTGGATCGCGTGGCTGAGCGCGTTGAAGCGGCGGGCACCCGCTGCATCATTCTCAGCGCGACCGACGCTGTTGTCGGGAAAGATCACCGTATGCCCGCCATCGAAATCGAAGAGCTTGCGCACGGCCTGTTCACCAGCTTCGCGCTGCGGGCCCTGAACGGCGAGGCCAACACCGACGGCGAATCCGGCGTAACGGTGCAGGAGTTCGCGGAGTGGGTGCGCGAGAACGTCACTCACATCGCGCAGCTTGAAAAGACGTCGCAAACCGGGTGGTTCCGCGCGCCGGAAGACCTCCAGCAGATGCCGATGCCCGCCAGCCTCGCCCGCCCCGTGCGCAGCGCCGGCGCGGGCGGGCGCGACTGATCCATGCTGTTCAAGCAGCACATCCTCGACGGCATCGCGGCGGGCCGGATCACCCAGGCGTTTCGCCGTTGGCGGCGGCCGTCGGTCAAGCAAGGCGGCACGCTGCGCACGGCGGTCGGTGTGCTGTCCATTCTTTCGGTCACGGAAATCGCCCAGAACGATTTGAAGCCCGGCGATGCAAAGAAGGCCGGGTTCGCGTCGCTGGAGGCCTTGCGCGCCGACATCCACTCGCAGCGCGCGGGCACGCTGTATCGCGTTCGCTTCAAACTGGCTGGCGCCGACCCGCGCATTGCCCTGCGCAACAAGGCGGCTATCAGCGCGCAGGACCGCGCCGACCTTGAGCGGCGGGTGCAACGTCTCGACAAGGCAAGCCGCACCGGCCCGTGGACTTTGCGTGTGCTGGCGCTGATCCGCGACAACCCGGCAACCCGCGCGACCGAACTTGCCAATGCAATGGGCGCCGAGACGCTCGCATTCAAGCGCAACGTCCGCAAACTCAAGGAACTTGGCTTGACCGAGAGCCTGGGCACCGGGTACCGGCTCTCGCCGCGCGGCGTTGCGTTTCTCGCGGGCTACTCCCAGACCACAAAGCGCGCGCAGGGCTGAAACCCGAGGCGCTCGTACAGCTCCATCGCGCCGGGGCTGTCCTTGGGCACCGTCGTCACCTCGCAGGCGGTGAACGGGCCGGACTGCATCTCCAGCAGCAGTTGCATCACCAGCGCCGAGCCCACCGCTTTGCGTCGGTGCTCCTTGGCGATCTCCAGCGAGAACACGCCGAACCGCCCCGGGCCCAGCTCCGGCGTCGGGAACGCGACGGCTGTGCCCGCGACCACATCTTCATGCGAAGCCACCGCGGTGAAGTAGCTGCCGCGCAGCGGGCGCGCGCTGTCGGGCGCCTGGCCGATACGCGGGCTGTGCCCCATGCGCAGCGAGAACTCGAACCCCAGCGTCTCGGCGCGGCGGCGGGCGTCGCGCCCGGGCTCAAGGTCCACGCTGTCGGGCGTGGCGCGCAGGTTGACCGCTTCCGCGGCCCGTTTCGCGCCCGCTTGCCGCAGAAACGCGCACGCCGCCGCGTCCTGCACCTCGACGCCGATGCCCTCCACCATGCCGAAGAAGCTGGTTTCCGGCCCGCGCGTGTTGCCCCAGAACGGGTTGGCTGTGCGGCCGTCAAACCCGGCGCCGATGCGCGGTTGCAGCTCGCCAAGCAGCAGGCGCCCCGCGCCGGCGCGTCGGGCGTCGGGGCGCACGCCGATCGCGTACAACCCGCGCTCGCCGCCGTGGGCGAACCCGACCAGCTCGTCGTTCATCTCGGCGAACAGCAGTGTCTCGGCATCAAACCCCGGCGCGTTCACCACCCGCTTGCGCAAATCACGAGACGTAACCCGCCAGAAGTTGTGCGCGCCGCCAAAGCACGCGTTGTGCAGCGCTGCCCACGCGGGCAGCAGCTCGTCGCTGTAGGG
>CAZNBU010000564.1:0-2437 GCA_964571035.1 uncultured Planctomycetaceae bacterium
GACTCGGTCACCTGGGTGGACGTCACCGGGTTTGGAAACATTGAGCAGATCCGCGCGCTGGGCGAGATGCTGGATATCCACCCGCTGGCGTTAGCCGACGCGATCAACATCCCGCAGCGCGCGAAGGCGGAGGCGTACCCGGATTACGTGTTCATCGTGACGCACTCGCCGGAGATTTACGGCGGCGAGTTTTATTCGGAGCAGGTGAGTGTCCTGTTCGGCGACCACTTTGTGCTGAGCTTCCAGGAGCGCCCGACCGAGGACCTGTTTAAGCCGCTGCGCGACCGCATCCGCGCGGCGCGCGGGCTGATTCGTCGCAAGCGCTCAGCTTACCTTGGGTATGCGATCGTGGACGTGATTACCGATACGTACTTCCCGATGCTGGACGACCTTGAGGACCGCCTCGACAGCATGGAACAGCGCATCCTGAAGCGTGAAACCGACGTGCTGGAAGAGTTGTACGCGCTGCGACATCAGGCGGTGGATCTGCGCCGCGCGATTGAATCCCATCGCGACGCATTAAGCACGCTGATGCACATCCAGGTGCCGTACATCCAGGACGAAGTGCGGCTTTACCTGCGCGACTGTCTCGACCACGCGCTAAGCCAGGTCAACACCGCCAACAGCCTGATGGACTATGTGGTCAGCCTGCGTGAGCTGCTGGCCAGCGAGCAGGCGCAGCGTCTGAACGAAGTCATGAAGGTGCTGACCATCGTGGCCACGATCTTCATTCCACTCAGCTTCTTCGCGGGCGTGTACGGGATGAACTTTGACACTGCTGCACCCGGCAACATGCCTGAGCTTGCGCTGCCTTACGGATACTTCATCTGGTGGGGCGTCATGGCCGCGATGACGCTCGGCATGCTGTGGTACTTCCGCAAGCGCGGATGGCTTGGAATGTAAAAGGCCGCCGCGAACGCGACGGCCTTTTTCCCTGGTGTGAACCATTATTCCTTCTGCGGCAGACCCTGGTAGTCGAACGCGCGTTCAGGCGTGCCTGGCGGCGTCGAGTGGGCCTTCTTGAAATCTTCCTCGGCGCTCTTGAAGAACCTGCCCTTTTGCGGTGTGTCCATCTTCGCGGTGTCGCGCCTTGCCTCAGCCAGCGCCTTCAGGCTTTCCTCTTTGAGGTCGGCGAAGCTGGCATCCTTGAGAATCTTGGGGCGCAGGAAGATGTACAGGTTGGTGCGGCGCTCCACGGTGCGCTGGCTTTTGAACAGCTCACCCAGCAGCGGGATGTCGCCCAGCAGCGGGATCTTGCTGACCGTCTTGCTGCTTTCGCTCGACTTCAGGCCGCCGACGACAATCGTATTGGCGTCCGGCACCGTCACGAACGTCGTCAGGTGGCGTTGCTGCCTTGGCGGCGATACGCCGGGCGTTGCACTTTCACCGGTGAAGTTCGTGATGTCCAGGTCGATACTCAGCGTGACGTAGCCGTCCTGGCTGATCTGTGGCGTCACGGCCATCGTGATACCGGCCTCAACGAAGTCGCCCGCAGTCTGTGAAGTCCCCTGCCCCGTCCCCAGATTGTTCAACTGCACAAGCTGGATCTCGGTCTGGATCTCAATAGAGGCTTCCTCGTTGTCGTTGGTAATCAGCATCGGCTGCTGCAACACGTTGGTGTCCGCCTGCGTTTTCAGGAAGCGCACCAGAAGCGGGATGTCGAACGCGCTGCCCTTGTTCAGCATGAACAACCCGCCCGCGCCCAGTACCGGCGCGCGGCCGGCTGGTATGCCGCCCGCGTCGCCCACGGGCACGCCGGCGCTGTCCACGATGTCGCTGAACCCGAAGCTGGTGGCGAAGCTGGCCCGGGGTTGGTCGCTGTTGTTGGCGAAACCGTCCACCGTGGCGACTTCAATGCCGAACTGGAAGTCGTCATCGTCGCGCACTTCCAGGATTGCCGCCTCGATCATCACCTGCGGCCGGCGTACATCCAGCTTGTCGAGAATCTTGCGGATCTCGTTGAAGTCGCTAGGCGTAGCGATCACCAGCAGGCTGCTGGTCTTGGGGTCCGGCACGATCACCGGCGCGTTCGCGTCGTTGGGGTTGGTCACGCCCGGCGGCAGCGGAATGCCCGGCTGCGTGCTTGGCAGGCCTACGCCCAGCACGTCGTTGAGCACTGCCGACAGGTCCTCGGCCAACTGGTTCTTGCAGATGTAGTGGTGGATCTTGCCGGTGGTGACCGCGCCGGGAATCTCCTGGTCCAGCTTGCTGACAAGGTCGCGCACCAGCTCAATGCCGGCGTCGTAGCCCGTTACCATGATCGCGTTGACGTAGGGCGCCACTTCGACGCGCACCAGCGTTTCGTCGTCGGGGCTGCCGGGGCGGCGCGGCGTGGTTGCAAGCAACTGCTGCCGCGCGGTCAGCAGGTTGTTGAGGCTGGTCACCAGCTCTTCGGCGTCGATCCAGTTGATGTTGATGACCTCAAGCCGCGGGCTGC
>CAZNBU010000565.1:0-2433 GCA_964571035.1 uncultured Planctomycetaceae bacterium
CAGATTCGCGGGTTCCCGGTGCGCATTCCGCTGGACCTGATGTTGTGCTTCAGCGCGAACCCGGAGGACTACACCAATCGCGGCAGCATCATCACGCCGCTGAAAGACCGCATCGAGTCGCAGGTGATCACGCACTATCCCAACACGCTGGACGACGCGCGCACCATCACCGACCAGGAGGCTTGGACCGAGCGGCCGAAAGCCGCGAAGATCCACATGCCCGAGTTCCTGCGCGAGGCGATCGAGCAGATCGCGTTTGAAGCGCGCAAGTCCGAGTTCGTGGACCAGGCCAGCGGCGTCTCGGCGCGTGTCGCCATCGCCGCGCTCGAAAGCATCGTCAGCAACGCCGAGCGTCGCTGCCTGGTTGCCGGCCAGGATGAGACGTGGGTGCGCACATTGGATCTCGCAGCCGCGATCCCGGCGATGTCGGGCAAGCTGGAACTGGTCTACGAAGGCGAGCAGGAGGGCGCGCACAAGGTTGCGACCGGCATCATCGGCGGCGCCGTGCGCAGCGTGTTTGAGCGGCTGTTCCCGGGCGTGTACGCCAGCCGCCCGCGCGCGGGCCGCAAGCAGCGCGAAAGCGTGCCGCAGCGCGAGGAGGGGCCGTACAAGCCGGTGATCGACTGGTTCGCCAAGGGCAAGCGGTTAGAGCTGACGGATGAGATGCCGGACAAGGCGTTCAAGTCAGCGGTCGAGTCGGTGCCCGAGCTTGAAAACTTGACGCGGCAGTACATGAAAGACCTAAAGGGCGCGGAGCTGACGGTCGCGATGGAGTTCGTGCTCGAAGGCCTGCACCAGAGCAGCCTGCTGGCCAAAGAAGACATCGACCGCGGCATCCTGTACTGCGACATGCTGGGCGCGATGTACGAGGAGATGTAGCCCGCAAATCCAACCGGCCCCGGGGCGAACCCGAGGCCGGTTTGTTTTCGATGGCGCTACTCTTTCTTTGGTGGCTCAGCGGGCTTGTCTTCTGCCGGCTTTTCCTCTGCCGGCGGCGCCAGCAGCTCGGTGAAGATCTCGATTAACTCCTGCGCGCGTGCGGCTGCGCCGGTGCCTTTGTGTGCGGCGACGAACTTCTTGTAGGATTCGAGGCACTTCTCGCGGAACGTCTTGAGCTCGCCATCGTTCGTCGCGTCGATCGTTGTGTAGTAGACATTCAGCGAGAGCATTTCCGCCAGCAGCGCCCGGCGGGCGGCGATCTCTTTCTTGACGTCTTCGCTTTCGTTCAGCTTCGCAAGTCGTTTGGCGGCGCCCTCGGCTTCGCTGACGCCGGCGTACTTTGTCAGTGCTTCCCAGCAGCGCATCGCGATGTCGAAGCGTTTCTCCACTTCGGCGGTTTCCGCGCGCATCTGCAACGCCTCGGCGCGTTGCTCGATGCGCTTGATGATCCAGTCGGCGTCGTCTTCCTCGGCGGCGACTTCTGTTTCGTCGTAGACTTTTTCGGCGGCTTTGAACGCCGCGCCGTACTGCCCCTTGGCAAACAGTTCCGCGGCGGGCTGCAACGCGGGCACGACACTGGCCTTGCCGAGGCCGGGGTACTTCACCTTGTCGAGCTCTTCCTTGAGGGTTTTGCTGTAACCGGCAAAACCGGCGAACTTGATTTTGCCGTCGGTGCCGACGATCCAGACTTTCGGCAGCCCGGGGGCGGTGTATCCGACTTCCCAGAACCCGTTCATTGCGATTGGATATTTGATCTTGTGTTTCGTGACGAGCTCTTCGACTTCAGCCAGCTCGTGAACCTGCGCGTAGAGTGTGACGATGTGAAGCCCGGGTTTTTCGTGGTACTCATTCATCGCCGGCAACTGCCGGATGCAGGGGCCTCAGTTCTTGCCCCAGGCCTTGATCATCACGACGTCGCCGTGCAGCTCCGACATCGACGACCACGTGGGCGGGTTGATCCAGTTCGTTGCCTGGATCTCGGGGGCGGGGTCGCCCACCTTGACCTCGGCGACATCCTGTGCAGCCAGCGGAACGCAGGCCATCAACAGGGCCGGAAGCAGCAGCAACTTCATGGCGTCCTCCTTGTGTACTCGTTCAACATCAGTCGGTGGGCTTTTCATCCGGTTTTGGTGCTTCCGGCGGCGGCTCGTCCGGGATGCCGAGAATGCGCTTGAAGCGGGTTGCCAGCTCATCGGCGCGCTCGGCTGCGCCGGTGCCCTGGTTGTCAGCAGCGAACTTGCGGTAGGCCTCAAGGCATTTCATGCGGAAGGCGCGAACCGCGTCGGGGTCGGCGTCATCCACCGCCTGGAAGTCCACGTCCAGCGACAAAACAAGCGAGACCAGCGCGCGCCGCGCAGCGATGTCCTTCTTTGCTGCGTCGCTTTCCTGCACCTTCATGAGACGGGTCGGCGCTTCCGCGATGTCGTCCAACCCCTTGTATCGGGTCGGCTCGTTCCAGCATCGGGCGGCATGCTCAAGGTCCTTGAGCACTGC
>CAZNBU010000566.1:0-2433 GCA_964571035.1 uncultured Planctomycetaceae bacterium
GATGCCGAGCGCGGGATTGAACTGCACCAGGGACAGGGGCTTCTTCAGCCCGACCATCTCGACGCCGCGCCGTAGCACCTCCAGCGTGCCATGGTCGTTGAGGCACTTGCGCACCCGCTCGGCCAGCACCTTGGGCAGATTTGCGCCGTGCGTCTTTTCGAGCTGCTGCCGGCTCTCCGGCTGGGTCGCTTCGAGCCAGGCCAGCAGGTCGGGCAGGAAGAGCGCGTTCTGCCGGTCGTAGCGGGTGGCGTCGCCTTCCGCGTACAGCCAGCCGTGCTGGCCGAGGTGCTCGCAGATGGCGGACTCGAAATGGATTTCCTGGTGCAGGCTGGGCATGTCGTGGCGAATCCTGGTACGAACGTAGCCGATTCGGCTACATGGGGCGAATGTCCCGGACGTCGATTTGGCCGGTGACGGCGGCGGCGATGAGGGCGCTGCGGCGTTCTTTCAGCAGGGCGATGGCGCGCTCGGCTTCGGCGCGGAGGGCGTCGAGTTGGGTGGTTTCGGCGTCGAGGCAATTCACGATGACGTCTTGCTCCCCGCGTGGAGGCAGAGCAACAAAAAGGTCTCGAACATTCTCCAGACTAAGCCCCTGCTTAAGCCCGTATTGCGAAACCTCGAACTGCGTCTGGCCTACGGTGCTTTTCAGTGAGAGCGCCAGAAAGCGCCCATGCACTTCGACATTCGGCCGAATTAGGCACAGGTGCTGATTGACGTATGCGGGCTCGCGCAACGAAGCGCAGAGTGCGACGTTTCCAGTCTTGGCGCCAGTAATGCAAACGACCACGTCCCCTTCGACAAGCCGCGTACGCGATGCCTCGGCATCGTCGCCCACGTTCACCCTCTTGGCTGTTTCATAGTCAAGCCCCATCGAGTCGTTCAGGTCGCCGCTTTGGATGAACAGGCTGCCCTCCTCGGTGATGCGTTCAGACCAACCGCGCGGACCGCTCGTTGAGAACTGACTGAGTGCCTTGACGCGCACGACATCCCAATGCGCCGGCACCGCGCCCAGCCACGCCACACCGGAGTCCTTCATCGGGGCGTTGGGGTTGAGGCCCTTGGTGACGGCGTGGGAAATGGTGGCCTGGCGCTTTTCGGCCAGCAGGGCGATGAGCTTTTCCTGCTCAGCAATCAGCGCGTCAATCTTGGCGGTTTCGCGGTCGAGGAAGGCGGCGATGGCGGATTGCTCGCGCAGCGGTGGAAACGACCACGCGAAATCACGGACAAAATCGTCAGGCACTCGCTTTTGACCGCCCGCACCGTACATGCTCGCCTCGCCCTGCGCGCGGAAGTTGGGCGAGCGAAATATCCAGTTCAATAGCGGGCCAAGGACTTCCGATGGGTTTGGGCGGGCAACGATGAGTTCGGTCGTTCCGAATCCGATGCCTGCTTCGAGGCCCTGCATGAGGGCTCCTTTGCCGTTCTCAAAACAAGGAGTGATTTTGACGAGGGTGACGTCGCCATCACGGAAGTAGGTGTAGCCCGTTTCGACCTCACTGATGGGTCGAGTGCGCTCCAGGTTGATTGAGCCATCGTCACCGATGGCTTCCATCGGCAAGAAGGAGACCACGGTTGCGCGGTCAATGCCAGCAAGCTCAGATTTCGACGGATTCAGCTCGGCAACAAACCTGAGCCGCTTGATTGCCCAATGTGACGGCACCTGTCCAAGCCATGCGATGCCGCTGTCCTTGTACTCCGCATGTCTCGGCAAACTCACGTCTCGCCCCCCCGCTCGGCCGCATCCATCAGGTAGAACTCGTGCAGCTTGGCCTGCAACAGCTTCTTGTCCGGCAGCTGGGTCTGGTATTCGGCGATCAGCGCTGGCGAGAGGCTGCGGCTCAGCGCGTATTCGACCACTTCGTCATCCTTGCTGGCGCAGAGCAGCACGCCGAGGGCGGGGTTTTCGTGGGCCTTGCGGACATCGCGGTCGAGGGCTTCGAGGTAGAAGCCGAGCTTGCCGAGGTATTCCGGTTCGAAGCGGCCGACCTTGAGTTCGATGGCGACCAGGCAGTTGAGGCCGCGATGGAAAAAGAGCAGGTCGAGCGCGAAGTCGCGGCCGCCGACCTGCAGCGGATATTCCGAGCCGACGAAACAGAAATCCCGGCCGAGCTCGATCAGGAAGTCCTTGAGCCGGTGCAGCAGACCGTGATGCAGGTCGCTTTCGGCATGGCTTGCGGGCAGGTCGAGGAATTCGACCAGGTAGCTGTCCTTGAAGACTCTGAGGGCTTCGGGATGCGTTTGTGTCAGCACTGCTGACACTTTTGCCGGGGTGAGGACGGTGCGCTCGAACAGGGCGGTCCTGAACTGGCGTTCCAGCTCGCGGCTCGACCATTGCTCGCGGATCGCCTGGCGCAGGTAGAACTCGCGCTCCTCCGGGCGCTTGCTCTGGCTCAGGATGATGAGGTTGTGGGTCCAGGGCAATTGTCTCAGCAG
>CAZNBU010000567.1:0-2425 GCA_964571035.1 uncultured Planctomycetaceae bacterium
GCGCGATGTTCATGCCGGTGGCGCCCTCGGGGTTGGCGCAGCCCATCAGCACGTCGTAGACCTCGCCGGGCTCGATGCCGGCGCGCTCGATCGCGTGCTTGACCACGTGGCCGCCCATGGTCGCGCCATGGGTCATGTTGAGCGCGCCTTTCCAGCTCTTGGCCA
This sequence comes from uncultured Planctomycetaceae bacterium, assembly GCA_964571035.1. GTDB lineage: Bacteria > Planctomycetota > UBA8742 > UBA2392 > UBA2392 > JADJRK01. The sequence goes on from CAZNBU010000567.1 coordinate 166, forward strand.
GGCCGGTGCGGGCGGTGGAAACGATGAGGGCGGATGTCATGGTTTACTCCTGATTTGATAGCGTATGCCGGTGATTGGCCGAAGGCTGGGACTGCCGGGACGCGAAGGGCGCGAAAGAAGCGCGAAGAACGCGAAAGAAACCCGATTGAATCTTGATTTGAAATCCTTTCGCGTTCTTCGCGTAGTCTTCGCGTCCTTCGCGTACGTATTTCGGGGCGTCGCAAGCCCCCGGGTCAATTGAACGTCTTGCCTTCGGCGACGAGCCGCTGCAGCAGCGGCGCCGGCTGCCAGAACTTGCTGTCGTCGAGCGGGTTGCGGGCAAAGCGCTTCATCGCCTCGACGACGTTGAACAGGCCCACCGTGTCGGCATACTTCATCGGCCCGCCGCGCCAGAACGGGAAGCCGTAGCCGGTGATGTAGACCATGTCGATGTCACTGGCCTTGCTGGCGATGCCTTCCTCCAGGATCAGCGCCGCCTCGTTGACCAGCGCGTACACCAGGCGCTGCACGATCTCCTCGTCGCTGATCTTGCGCTGCGCAAAGCCCTGCTCCTTGTTGTAGCGCGTCAGCAGGTCCAGCACCTCCTGGCTCGGGATGGCGTCGCGCTTGCCCGGCTTGTAGTCGTACCAGCCCTTGCCGGTCTTCTGGCCGAAGCGCCCCAGCTCGCACAGCAGGTCGGCGTTGCGGCTGTACTTCATCTCCGGCATCTCGACGTAGCGGCGCTTGCGGATCGCCCAGCCGATGTCGTTGCCCGCCAGGTCGCCCATGCGGAACGGCCCCATGGCAAAGCCGAACTTCTCGATCGCCTTGTCGATCTGCTGCGGCGTCGCGCCCTCGTCCAGCATGAAGCCGGCCTGGCGCGAATACTGCTCGATCATGCGGTTGCCGATGAAGCCGTCGCACACGCCGGCGACCACCGCCGTCTTGCGGATCTTCCTGGCCACCGCCATCACCGTGGCCAGCACGTCCTTGCCGGTCTGCGCGCCGCGCACCACCTCGAGCAGCTTCATCACGTTGGCCGGGCTGAAGAAGTGCGTGCCGACCACGTCCTGCGGCCGCCGGGTGAAGCCGGCGATCTTGTTGACGTCCAGCGTCGAGGTGTTGGACGCCAGGATCGCGCCCGGCTTCATCACCGCGTCGAGCTGCTTGAACACCGCCTCCTTGACGCCCAGGTCCTCGAACACCGCCTCGATCACCAGGTCGGCGTCCTTGATGTCGTCGTAACTCAGCGTGGTCTTGAGCAGGCTCATGCGCTGCTCGTACTTCTCCTGCTTGAGCTTGCGCTTCCTGACCTGCGCCTCGTAGTTCTTGCTGATGGTCTCGACGCCGCGGTTGAGCGCCTCCTGCTTCATCTCGAGAATGGTCACCGGGATGCCGGCGTTGAGAAAGTTCATCGCAATGCCGCCGCCCATGGTGCCGGCGCCGATCACCGCCACCTTGTGGATTTCGCGCGGCTTGATTTCCGGCCCGACGTCGGGGATCTTGGAGGCCGCGCGCTCGGCAAAGAACACGTGGCGCAGCGCGGCGCTTTCGGCCGTGTTCATCAGGCCGACGAAGATCTGGCGCTCGGTCGCCAGGCCGGCGTCGAACTTCTGCTTCGTCGCGGCTTCCACCGCGTCGACGCACCTGGCGGGCGCCGGCAGGTTCCGGGCCATCCCCTTGACCATGTTGCGCGCGAACTGGAAGTAGGCATCGCCCTGCGGGTGCCTGCAGGGCAGGTTGCGCACCAGGGGCAGCGGCTCGCCGCCGGCGTGGCGCGCAGCCGCGTCGCGCGCAAGGGCCACCGCCTCGGCCAGCAGCGAATCGGCGCTTGCCGCCATCTTGTCGAACAGCTTCTGGCCCGGCGCGGCGCCCAGCATCTCGCTCTTGACCGGCTCGCCGCTGACGATCATGTTGAGCGCCGTCTCGACGCCGAGCACGCGCGGCAGGCGCTGCGTGCCGCCCGCGCCCGGCAGGATGCCGAGCTTGACCTCGGGCAGCGCGATCAGCGCGCCGGGCGCAGCCACGCGGTAGTGGCAGCCCAGCGCCAGCTCCAGCCCGCCGCCCATGGCCACGCTGTGCACCGCGGCCACCACCGGCTTGGCGGAATGCTCGATGGCCGAGATCACCGAGCCCAGGTTTGGCTCCTGCAGCGCCTTGGGCGTGCCGAACTCGCGGATGTCGGCACCGCCGGAAAACGCCTTGCCGGCGCCAGTGATGACGATGGCCTTGATCGCGGGGTCGGCGTTGGCCTGCTCCAGCCCATTCGTGATGCCCAGGC
>CAZNBU010000568.1:0-2417 GCA_964571035.1 uncultured Planctomycetaceae bacterium
ACCACTGGGACCTGTGGGGAGTAATCAACTGCGGAAAAGGCCAACCCGGCCAAACGGCAGAGATGAGCCACGGAGGCGCGCCGACAAGGTTTAGAGGTGTTGAGGTGGGGATTCGGGGCTAAGTCTGAACGCGAAGCGTAAGCGAGCGCCTTGGCCTAGAGCAGTGTTCATTCGAAAGCGCATTCCGGGCTGGTGACATCGAGTCGACAATGAAGCTAGTCAGCGGCGGATACCTTATTTGCAAGCCAATTAGACTCGGGGATACACACCCGCTACACAACCGTTTCGAGTCTGTGCGGTCTGGCTCGACATGTCTGACAGAACAGTTCCCGAGTTTTGAGTTGCATGGCGGTACAGAAGAATCGGATGAGTCAATTGTAGCTGCCTATCCCGACCAGTTCACAAACACGGCCGACCTGCTTCGAGTTCGCGACCTGTTGTCCGCCATGCGAGCAGACGGTCGGCTCGAGTATCCTGGAACCTTCACGACGCTTAGCGCCGCGCGAGAGTACCTAACAAACCTTCACAACGTCGGCGGGCTGTTGACACTGCTTGGCCTTAGCCTTTCTGAGCAGCACGCGGCGGCGATGTTGACTGACGAACCGAGCCCGAACGGGTGTATTGCGATGCTGTCACGAAACCTCGCACCCCAGAGAGGAAACGTGCTCGGATGGGAAGTGCTCGGGGATGACTTCAATGGGTTTCACTCTTGGTACTGCAACGGCATTGAAGCCGACGCAGAGAAGTGGGGCATCGTCCCAAACCAGTTCGGTTTCATTGACTCCTTTGAAGATGCGGTACGAGTTGCCGAGCACTGCAACCATCCGGATACGGGAGCTGAGCCGTGCGATTGGGCGCCATGGCTGGTGCAACAGTACCCGCTGGCAATCGATGAGCCTCAACGCGAAGCGTAAGCAAGCGCCCCCGCCTCATTGCACCATCAAGGACAGCACACATGGCCGACCAGCCACTCGCCTTCTTTCTCACTTGGACCGCCTACGGCACATGGCTCCACGGCGATGCGCGCGGCTCCGTCGATGCGCAGCACAACCGGCCAGGGACACCGCGGGCCCCGTTCAACCCGGTACGTGAGACCACGCGCTCGACACAGCTCAAGCACAATCCGGTTCAACTTGGCAGCACCGAGCGAGGCGTAGTGGACCGGACAATCCGAGAAGTCTGCGAGCACCGCGGATGGAAACTGCTTGAGTTGAACGTACGCACGAACCACGTGCATGTGATCGTGTTCAGCACGGACTCGCCGGACAAGACGATGGGCGACTTGAAGGCATGGTGTACGCGGCGGCTTCGCGAGAAGGACCTGCTTCTGCCGAAGCAACCCGCGTGGGCTGAGGGTGGCAGCACGATCTGGCTTTGGACCGAGGAGCAGGTTGCACGGAAGTGCGCATATGTGAGGGATGGGCAGGGAGCAGACCTGCCCATGGGATGACCTGCGTTGCGGTCAGGGCGCTCGCTTACGCTTCGCGTTCAGATTTGGGGCTGGGTTTGTAGCAGCGATGGAGGCTGCTTGCTCCCTATCATGGTGTGATGGGCAGGGAGAAACCAGATCCGCTTTGGGCTATTCGTTGGGCTAAGCGTGCTTTCTGGGCGCTGGCTGGTTTGGTTGCGTTGGTGATCGTGCTGGTGGTTACCTGGTGGCTGCTGCCTGTAGCTCCGATTGAGCTTGAGCTTCGGTTGGCCACCCATGCGGACGTGACGCTCGGCGAAACGTCCTTGGGCTCCGGCGAGATCGTGCTGGATGACAGCGCCCTGCGCGAACACGGAATCGCCGTTGATGCCGGCACGGAGCTTCACGACATCGCGGCGCGGATTTACCCCAGCGAGGAATTCCGCGGCCAGTTCGGCCATTCGCCCGAGTCACTGCCGATGATCCCGGACGGTGTTCAATGCCACCTGCGTTCCGGTGAGTCTTGGCGTGTGGTTCGCATCTTTGTTTTCCCGCTGGATGACGAGCGATGGCTGGTGGTGCCGCTGAGTTTCCGAGACACCGGCGGGCGAGTGCACACTGCCGGTTCCGGCGCGCGTACCGACGTCGGCTGGTCGCTCATGCGCAACATGACGAAGCAGCCGTATCACGCCAAGCTTGCCACGATCAGCACCGTGGACGACGAACCGCCGGGCGAGGGTGAATCCACCTGGCACTTCGGATTCGAACTTGCCGTTCCGATTGGTTGATAGCCCGGTGGGAGGGCGCTTGCTTGCGCTTCGCGTTCAGATCGGGTTCTTGCACTGAGGTCAGGGCGCTCGCTTACGCTTCGCGTTCAGACTTGTGGATTGCTATCCTTGCTTCCATGAAAACTATCGCGCTGGTACTTCTGTTGGCTTTTGGGTCTGGGCTTTTGGCTGGGGAGGCGCTTGCGGCTGGCCCGCCCTGGACGTAGGACTTCTTGAAGGCT
>CAZNBU010000569.1:0-2416 GCA_964571035.1 uncultured Planctomycetaceae bacterium
AGCACCTCGCGGGCGGGCTTGCGCAGGATGTCGTCCTTGTAGTGAACCAGCGTCTCGAAGGCGACCTTCACCGCGTCGGCGTTTTCTTCCTTGCTGATGCCGAACTTGTCATTGAAAAACTTGAACATCTGCCGCTCGCACAGCTCCGGGCGGTACATGTCCACCACGGGGTCCCAGTACTCGACGCCCTTTTCCTTGAACAGGTCGCCTTCTTTGGTGAAGGCGGCTTTGACCACTTCGGGCGTCGCGGTCACGGTGGGGCAGGCGCACGAATCCAGCATGTGAGTCAGGTCGGTCTGCAACGTGGCTGGAATCGGGAAGAAGATCACGTCGCACTTCTTGCGGTACAGCAGGTTGTGCACGTGCGCGAGGCTGACCTTGGCAGGGAAGCACTGGTCAATCGAGCCGCGGCGCGAGCCTTCCTTGTACAGCTCCTCGTTCGTGAAGTCCGACCAGATGATGTTCTTCTTGTCGATGCCGATCGCTTCAAGGTACGCGCTCCAGAACGGGCCGGTGCTGTACATGTTGAGCGTCTTCGGCATGCCGATCTTGATGTCTTTCAGCCGCTCGCGTTTGGCCAACGCCTCTTTCACGCGTGGCAGGCGGATCTTGGTCAGCAGGCCGCGCTTGTCTTCGCGCAGCACGGGCTTCACGTCGTAGCTGGTGAAGGCCTTTTTGGCGGCGACGTCCACAAAGTTGGGGTGCGCCTTTTTCAGGTCGTCGAGGCGGCCCTTGATCTCGCGCATCTTGGCGACGTCTTCAACCGTGCCCTTTTCGCAGGTGGCGATGATGAAGCGCTTTTCCTCGCCCTTGGGCGTCTTGGTGTCGATGAACGTGCGGAGGCACTTGTTCTTGCAGAAGTAGCAACGCGTCTTCTCGTCGCGCTTGGTGCTGTAGCCGAGGCCCAGCAGCGACTCCATGCCGATGAAGTGCGTGTGGCCCTCGCGCTCGGTGACGCGGATCGACTCGATCGCGCAACCGATGGCGCCTGACTCGCCGCAGAACTTGTGCACAATCACTTCTGCGTCGGGCACCTTGCTCTTGATGAAGTCCACCTGCGCCTTGACCGCAGCCAGATTGCGCTGCGTGCCGCCTTGAAGCACGAACTTGCGCCCGAGCTTGGCGAGGTTCGGCTCCTGCACCACGTACAACCAGATGTTCTTCGGTAGCACGTGCGCCAGCCCAGCCATGATCTGCTGGGCGCTCCACCCAAGCTGCTGGAAGTTGACGATGTCGCTTTCCATGAACACCGCGCAACCGTAGCTGAACACGGGCAGCGACTTGGCGGAAAACGCGATGTCGGCGAACTTCTCGACGGGGTGGCCGAACTTGCCGGCTGTGCTTTGCAGGAAGTACCCGTTGCCGGCGCTGCACTGGGTGTTGAGCTTGAAGTCGGACACGCGCCCGTTCTTCAGCATGATGACCTTGATGTCCTGGCCGCCGACGTCCACGATCACGTCCACGTTGTCGTAGAAGTGCAGCGCGGCTTGCGTGTGGGCGACGGTTTCGACCAGCGCTACGTCGGCGCCGATCGTGTCTTTCAGGATATCCTTGGCGTAGCCGGTGGTGCCGACGCCCATGATCTTGAGCGTTGCACCGTCTTTCTCGACCTGTTCCTGCAACCCGCGCATGACGTCTTTGGTGTCTTCAATCGGGTTGCCCTTGGATAGCTGGTAGTACGCGCCGATCAGCTTGGCGTCGCGGTTGACAAGCACAGCCTTGGTGCTGGTGCTGCCACCGTCGATGCCCACCCATCCTTCAACCACTTCGCCCGGTTTGAACGGCGGAAACTCGTGGCTTTTGATGGTGTACTGCTGCTTGAACTCTTCGAGCTCTTCAGGCGACTTGCTGAGGCCCACTTGCTTGCCGGAAGCCGCGCGCATGGCGTCGCGGCCGCCGCTGATGAAGTCGGTCAGCGCCTCAAGGCCGGCAAAACGCGCAACGTTGGCGTCTTCGCTCTTGCCGTACAGCACGGCGCCGATGGCGGCGAAATACTGCGCGTTGTCGGGCACCTTCACCAGCTGGTTCGGGTCCGGGTTCTCCGGCAGCGGGAACTTTCGCTCCTCCCACACCTTCATGATGTTGTGGCGCCAGGCGTCCTGCATGGCTTTGATGAAGGTGTTCGGCCCGCCCAGCAGCAGGCATACCGGGCGCAGCGTGTTGCCGCGCGTCAGCACGCTCAGGTTCTGCTGCACGATGGCTTCGAACAGCGACGCCATCAGCTCGGTGGGGGGCACGCCCTGCTTCTGCAAGCCGTTGATGTCGGTTTCGGCAAATACGCCGCACTTGCCCGCGACGGCGTGCAGCTTGACGCCGTGATAGTCCAGCTTGACCAGCTCCTCGACCGGCAGCTTCACCTTGGCGTTGATCTTGTCGATCACGGCGCCGGTGCCGCCGGCGCATTTGTCGTTCATGC
>CAZNBU010000570.1:0-2406 GCA_964571035.1 uncultured Planctomycetaceae bacterium
AGTACGCGAAACGCCGATTTGAGATAGCACTCGTTGATACCCACCCGCCTGGCGAGCGAGCCGATGGTATGGTGCTCGGCGTACTCTTCCCGGAGAATATCGACCGCCTCGTTCACTGCGACGCGTTGGCGATTCGGGATCCGTGTCCCTCCACCGTCCGCAGTGACTTCGAACGCCTTGCTGCCAACCAACGTCGCTATCAAATCCAGGCTGACGGATTCCATCCTCAGACGCCCAATGGTTGTGTCACCGCTCATCTCCATCAGCGCACGGGCGACCTTCAGTCCATACGAGTGCGCCGGATGATTGGGACTCAAGCGCACGTTGCCCGCTCTCGTATTCAGGATCGAGCCCAATCCCGGGGAAGGCGCCTCATCCCGAAGCTCTTCGAGGAAGGAGACCGGCAGGTCGACTGATACACATTGCAGCCGGTGCCCGGTCGGTTGCTCGTAGAGCAGCGTTACCTCTTCCGGATAGCGCCGATTACGGAGGCCTACCGCCCCCCCTTCATAGATCTCCTTTCGCCCGGCATCCGATCCGCGCAGATGCAATCTGCCCGTAAGCAGTATGAACACGCCAAGGAAGCCTGGTGCATCCATATGGGAACTCGCGATCGACGACTCGAACACACCCCGCCCGATGGCTATGCCATGCCCAATTTCGAGAACATCCATCCAACCCGTGCCAACGGATGGATTGACGGTGAAGGAGGAGTAGGCGGACGGATGACGTTCGTGGCCGCGGCGTTCGACGAAGATGCCTCCCTCCGTCAGACAGATCTCGCGACACCGCTCTACAAACGAAGGGGACATGGCGCTCAGGCGGCCAGGGTCTTGCGCGCCTCGCTGGGGAGCACGCCAAACTGCTTGCGGAACGCCGCGCTGAAGTGGCTGATATTGCTGTATCCAAGCATCAGTGCGGTTTCCGTCACGTTGTGGTGGCTAAGCAACTCCCTTGCCCGCTCCATGCGATGGCGTTGAAACAGTGAATAGATGCCGATGCCGAACAGCGACCTGAAGCCCCGCTTCAGTTTCAGCTGGTTGAGCCCCACCTCCATGGCCAGCTCTGCGATCGTGGGCGGCGCACTCAGGTCTTCGAGCAGCCGCTCCCGTGCCGCCAGCAGGCGCCTGCGCTCTCGAAGCGGCACGGCGTCCTGCGCGCCGTTGCGGTTCAATCCCTCGAAATGCCATCCCAGGAACTCCAGCACGGCAGCATGCAGCAGCAATGGTGACGCGCCCGGGTGCTCGACGCGCTGTGCCAGCCGCGTCGCGGCGTCGATGGTCCGGCTGCCAGGTGGCGTTGCCCGCATGACGAAGCCACTGTCGATATCACCGATACGCTCGAACTCGTCACCCACCAGTTCGCCCAGCATCTCGGGTGTCAGCATAAGCTCCAGGTGGCGGTAGTCCGGGCTGTACCACACCGAGAACCGCTCTCCCGGTGCATATCCGATATGCCCCTCGCCGACACGGGGAGCGATCGCGATCCCTCTTACCCTTCCCTGCGACGTGCCGCCGAGGAGGCAGGAGAAATGCACATAGTGGCTGTCATTGAGCAGGTTGACCCGCAACTCGCCGCGTCCATTGCCGTTGTACAGCCCCACAACCATTCCCGGCCGGGGCTCGACCAATACGGCCTTGAAGGCATCACTTTCCTCAGGGCCAGCTTGCGCCGCGGGATGTTCGCCGCCGAAGAGCTTCGAGGTCCGCAACGGAGCCGTACCGTCAACGGGTTGTGTGACCACGCATTGCATTGGCCCCTCCTGGACGACAGTGGAATCATTACGCGATAAGTGCTTATATCGTGAATGCGACTCATTCGCAACCTTAGGAAGTGAAGGGCTACCGCGAACTGCATCCATTCCCGAGGCAAATGGCTCCCGATCCGGATAGGACCGTTTCCGATGCGGGGAGTCAAGAGAGCGGCTTGATGGCTAGGCTTGTCTCCCTCGTTCGAAGCAAACCGGTGGAATCCGCCATGCCCTTGCGCCTCTTGCGCTCACTGTGCCTGTTCATCTCCCCTGTGGTCGCCCTGCCCGCTCGCGTGGCTCCGGCGCGAGCCAATGTGTTCATGAAGCAGATCAATGAACGACCGGGCGCGGAGGATCACCGCACCGTCCTGACCGTCGAGGAGATCCAGCACGACACCGGCCTGCGGGACTCCCTGTTCGAGGTGGCCACCATCCAGCGCGGCCACCTGCGCTAAGGGGGCAGGATGACCGACTGTACCCACCCATCACCATGGCGCGTGCTGCTTGGCCTGCTGCATGACGAAAGGGGCCCGCTGCTGGCAGCCGTATCGGTGACCGTCGCCGCCGCCCTGTTCGAGCTGTTGCCCTATTGGCTGCTCTATCAACCTAAAAATCTCAGTTGGTGATGTGCAGCTTGCTCGAACCGCTGGCAGGCT
>CAZNBU010000571.1:0-2394 GCA_964571035.1 uncultured Planctomycetaceae bacterium
CGGGTTTACCTTGATGTGCTCGATCACGTCGTTGGCGAAGGCGTAGGTCAGCACGTTGCGGGCCTGCTTGTAGTCGAGCCCACGGCTGCGCAGGAAGAACATGGCGGCGGGGTCAAGCTGCCCGCTGGTGGCACCGTGGCTGCACTTTACGTCGTCGCAGTAGATTTCGAGTTGCGGCTTGGTGTCCACGCGCGCGTCGTCGCTGAGCAGCAGGTTGTTGTTCTGCTGGTTGGCGTCAGTGCCGATCGCGCCCGGGCGCACAATCACCTTGCCGCTGAACGCGCTGCGCGACTTGTCGTCCACCACGCTGCGGTAAAGCTGCTGGCTTTTGCAGCGAGGCCGCACGTGATCGACGACAATGTGATTGTCAAAATGCTGCGTCTGCTGCCCCAGCACCAACCCGTTGAGCGTGCAGTTCGCGCCTTCGCCGGTCAGCATCACGTTGACGTTGTTGCGCGCGAGCTTGGCGCCAAGGCTGACGCTGTGCCCGACATAGCTTGAGTCGCGATCCTGCCGCACTTCGTTCCACCCGATGTGCGATGTTGCGTCCGTTTCGCGCAGCAGCCGGATGTGCCGTGCATGGGCGTTCTGCTGCAGCGCGATCTCGGTGACGGCGTTGACGAACCGGCCGGAGTCACCCAAGCCGATGTAGCTCTCGATCAGCCGCACTTCCGCGTTCTCGCCCGCGAGCAGGAATGTGCGCGGCGCCGACAGTTGCGCGCTTGTGGACACGTACAGCACGTGCACCGGTGTCGCCATCACGGCGCCCTGCCCGGCGCGAATGTACGCGCCGTCGGTAAACAGCGCCGAGTTCAGCGCCGTAAACGGTTGCGCGTGGTGATCGGCGTAGCGCGCAAGCTTGCCCGGCAGCCCCTCGTCGCCGTCAAACACCCGCGACAGCGGCTGAATCAGCAGTGAGTCAGGCGTTGCGGGCAGCTTGCTCAGGGTTTCGTTGAAGAACCCGTTCACGAACACAAGGCGAGCTTTATCAGCGCCGTCAATCAGGTACGGGGCGATGTCACTCGCGCTGATGTCGGCGGGCGCAGCCGGCGCGAACTCTTCCGCCAGCAGCGGCTTGAGGTTGGTGTAGCGCCACTCCTCGTGGCGGATGTTGGGCACGCCGAGCTCCAGGAAGCTCTCGGCGGCGTCCTTGCGCAACTCGGTCAGCCACGCGGGTTCCGGCGACGCCGGTTTGAAGGCGTGTAGCGCGGCTTGGAGAGTGTTTTCGATCTGGATAGTCATAGGGATTTTGGATTTCGGATTTTGGATTTCGGATTCGATGAGCTACTCAATCGGCAATCCAAAATCCCCAATCCAAAATCGTCATACTGTCTGCTCGATCCAGGCGTAGCCCTTTTCTTCCAGCTCAAGCGCCAGCTCCGGCCCGCCACTCTTGACCAGCCGGCCGTCCAGCAGCACGTGTACCCTGTCCGGCTTGATGTGGTTCAGCAGCCGCTGGTAGTGCGTAACCAGCAGGAAGGCGCGATTGGGGCTGCGCAGGGTGTTCACGCCGTTGGAGACGGTCTTCAATGCGTCGATGTCCAGGCCGCTGTCGGTTTCGTCCAGCACCGCGAGCGCGGGCTCAAACACCGCAAGCTGCAGGATCTCGTTGCGCTTCTTTTCGCCGCCGGAAAAGCCTTCGTTCACACTGCGGTTGAGCAGCGACGCGTCCATGTCAACGAGCTTGGCCTTTTCCTTGACCAGGGTAAGGAAATCGGCGCCGGAGATTTCGGGTTCACCGCGGGCTTTGCGCTGCGCGTTCAAAGCCGCGCGCAGAAAGTACATGTTGGTCACGCCCGGAACTTCGACCGGGTACTGGAACGCCAGGAAGATGCCCGCGCGCGCGCGGTCTTCCGGCTCGTCCTCAAGGATGCTGCGGCCGTTGTAGAGGATGTCGCCGCTGGTGACGGTGTAGTCGGGGTGGCCGGCGATCGCCTTTGTCAGCGTGCTCTTGCCGGAGCCGTTGGTGCCCATGATCGCGTGCACTTCACCCGCGTTCACCGTAAGGTTGATCCCGTGCAGGATCTCGGTGCCGTCAATCGCAACATGCAAGTCTCGAATCTCAAGCATCGTCTACTCTCTGGACAACATTTGAACCACAGAGGCCCAGAGACACGGAGAAAACAAGTTAGCGCAGTTCTCTGTGTCTCTGTGCCTCTGTGGTGAATCAACCGACTGCGCCTTCTAGTTTTAGGCCGAGCAGCTTCTGGGCTTCCACGGCGAACTCCATGGGCAGCTCGCTCAGCACATCCTTGCAGAACCCGTTTACGATCATGCTGACCGCGTCTTCTTCGCTCAGACCGCGCTGGCGCAGGAAGAAGATCTGCTCGTCGCTGATCTTGCTGGTGCTGGCTTCGTGCTCAATCACCGCGCTGCTGTTCTGGCTCTCGATGT
>CAZNBU010000572.1:0-2379 GCA_964571035.1 uncultured Planctomycetaceae bacterium
GGGTGCGGCGCTCATGGGGGAAGAATACACCGACAAAAATAGTTGTCAAAGAAAAAGAATCTTTTCGGTTGGAAATTTTTGGGCGGCGCGAAATGCGAAACCGGCCCTTCCGGGCCGGCCTTGGATTGAGGCTGGGTTGGGGTCTAGCCTGCGGCTTTGGCGGCCTGTGTCTTGCGGCCCTGATGCCATTTCAGGTAGGCCTCGATGAACGGGTCGATGTTGCCCGCGAGCACGCTGTCCACGTCGCCGACCTCCACCCCCGTGCGCGCGTCCTTTACCAGCCGGTACGGGTTCAGCACGTAGTTGCGGATCTGGTGGCCGAAACCGACTTCGCCCTTGGCGCCGTACAGCTTGGCCAGCTCTTCGTCGCGTTTGGCGCGCTCCATCTGGTAAAGCTTGGCCTTGAGCATCTCCATGCCGATGGCGCGGTTCTGGTGTTGGCTGCGCTCGCTGCGGCAGCTTACGACGATGCCCGTGGGGATGTGCGTGATGCGCACGGCGCTTTCCACCTTGTTGACGTTCTGGCCGCCTTTGCCGCCCGCGCGCGAGAAGTTCAGCTCAAGGTCGCTTTCCTTGATCTCAATGTCCACGTCGTCGGCCATCGCCTCGGGCAGCACGTCCACGCTGGCGAATGCGGTCTGCCGCTTGCCCGCTGCGTTGTACGGGCTGATGCGCACCAGCCGGTGGGTGCCGACTTCGCCGCGCAGGAACCCCGCGGCAAAGGGCCCCTTGATGTGGGCGCTGGCGCTGCGGATGCCGGCGACTTCGTCTTCGTGGTAGTCGATGATCTCGACGTCGTAGCCCTGCTTGCGCGCCCAGCGCATATACAACTCGAACAGCATCTGCGCCCAGTCGTTGGCGTCGGTGCCGCCGGTGCCGGCTTGCACGCTGAGGTAGCAGTTGCCTTCGTCGCCCGGCTCGTTGAGCAGCGCCTGGGTTTCGAGGCGCTCGTACAGGTGATCGGCGGCGGTGAGTTCTTTTTCGGCTTCGGCAAAGGTGGCTTCGTCGCCGACTTCGTCAGCCAGCTCAAGCATCGTCTTGATTTCGTCGAGCTTGTGGCGCAGCTCGTCAATGGGCTCAACGCTCGCGCGGATGCGGCGCGATTCAGCCATGACTTTCTGCGCGGCTTCCTGGTGATCCCAGAAGCCTTCGACTTCAGTTTGCTTGGTGAGCTCGTTGAGCTTTTGCTTCAGGCCTGCGTAGTCAAAGACTCTCCTGGAGCTTGGAGGTCCGCTCGATCAATCCGTCAGCCTTGGTGAACAGGTCTTCACGCATCATTCGCACCATCAAAAGCCCAGCCCGCCAAGGCGGGCAAAGTGCCAGTCTAGCGAACAAAAGCCCCGGCCGGGAGGCCGGGGTCCGCGAAGCGGGCGAACGGCAACGCACGCGCCGTCGCCGCAACGCGCGTTGCGGGGACGTTTGCTTTGCAAACCCCCGGCCTTCCGGCCGGGGCTCTTGCCGTCATGTCCACCCGCGCTAGGATGCTCGCGACCCCGCAAATCCCCTTGCGGAGACATTCCATGTTCAAGTTGCTGTTGCCGTGTGCAGCCGTTGCGCTGCTGGCTGGTTGTGCGTCGTCGCCGGTCTTGCAGACCGTTGAGCTGACGCCGGAGCCCGCTTTTGCTGTGGAGTATGCCGGCGGCGCCGGCGAGCAGTCGCAGGGCGTGCTGCAAGGCATGGCCGAGTTCACACACTTCGAAGGCGGTGATGAGACGCAGGCGTTCACCGTGGACGTGCGCATGGTGTCGATGACACCGGAGACAGCGAGCAACCTGCTCGGCGATGTCGCGCGGTCTGTCGGCGTGTTCAGCCTGGACAGCGCGCAGAGCGAAGAACTGCTGGCGTCGCTGCACGGGCGCAAGGATTGCACGATGGTCGCCGCGCCGCGTGTGACGATCATGGATGCCCAGACCGGCACGATCGAAGTCTTCAATCAGGTTTCCTACATCAGCGGGTTCGAGTTCCAGACCGTGCCCCAACCGGGCCCCGACAAGAGTGTCGTCGCCGGTTTGATCGCCGACCCGGTGATCAGTGTTGTGAAGGACGGCGTGATGATGGGTGTTCGTGTGATGGGCATGCCCGGCGACAAAGTGCAGCTCGATCTCGACCTTGGCCTCGCGGGGTTGCAGCATCCGCTGGCGACGACCGAGGTGAAGGCATTCGGCGCGCCGATTACGGTGCAGGTGCCGGTGATGATGTCGCAGCGCATGAAGGGCTCGGGCGTGGTATCGCCGACGCGCACGCTGGCGCTGACCGGATTGTCGGGTGGCGATGGCAACACGCTGCTGCTGCTGGTGAACGCCCGCGCCACGGAGTTGCCCGAGCCGCCGGAACACACCGCCGAGCCAAAGAAGGACTAGCCCCGCCACCCCTTGATCA
>CAZNBU010000573.1:0-2366 GCA_964571035.1 uncultured Planctomycetaceae bacterium
TCGAGTTGCGTGTCTTGACGCAACCACCCCCACAACCGGAACCTGGCACACCTTTCCCTGTACAGGTTGCGTACACCGACGCAAAGGGATATCGCGATCTTGATGTTTCCGGCGATGTGCTGAGTGCGGCAAGGTCAGACTCCGGCACGATCGCACAGGGAGCCACAGCACCTGTGGCTCAAGGCCTTGCCGACTTCAGCGGCGCGAATGCAGTGATCCTCGGCAGTCCTGACAATCTCAACGTGCAGCTCGTCTTCACCGACGACTCAGGTGGCTCGGTTGCCATCGCCGCGCCGGCCAACTCGAACTCCTTTGCCTTGTACTCGGACGATGCCACGTCATTGCTGGCGTCCGGCGCGCTTGCCGAGCCGACACAGGTTGACTCGGTTCTCGGAGCCGCCGGGTTCGTGGACGTGCTGGACTTTCGAATCGGCGACGGGTGGCCGACCGCCGTGACGGACGTTCTGGTTGACCTGAGTGGAAGCAGTGGCGATGCAAACGATTGCACCTGGCAATTATCGGGCCCCGCGCTGTCGGCCACCGGCACGGTCTCGGGTCCCGTAGGCAGCCAGTCGGTCCAGTTTTCCGGCATTGCCATCTCCGTGCCGGATGGCACCCAGCAGACGTTTATGCTCTCGTTGCAACTCGCACCCAACCCGGGTGGCACGCAGGATGGACAGCAATGGTCGATGGTCATTCGCACCTCTGGCCTGCCGATTGTTGCCGGCAGTTCGACCAGTTTTGAGCCTGGGCTGCCCGGCGTAGGCAACGTCACAGCACCGCTTGCATACGAGGTTACGGCCACGCGGTTGGTCTACCTACAGCAACCGCCCGCCAGTATCAACCCGGGGGAGGCCTTCCCGGTTGCCGTCGCGTTTCAGGACTCGGCGGGGAACCTTGATCTAAGCGTCAGTGGCGACACCGTGGAGTTTGCCCGCTCAGACGCGGGCCCGATTACCTCCGGCGCGTCAGCGCAGGCCACGGATGGGGTTGCAACGACATCGCTGGAGCTGGCTGGTTCAGCAGCGTCCATACGACTCGTTGTGACGGACCTGGCTGGCGGCGAAATCGACCTGTCCGGTGTACCCGTTGAGTCGGAGCCGTTCGACCTGGGAACCGTCGATCCGCCGAATCCGGGCAAAGACAAAGTCAGGGGCGACGGCGACGACGAAGAGAGCTGCAGTACGCAGGACCGCACCGGGGGAGCATGGTGGGCCATCTGCCTGCTCGCCGGCCTCGCACTTTTGCGCAGGAGGAGAGCATGAAGGCCCTGATCGTGTGCGCATCCATCATTCTGGGGCTACCGGTCGTCGCCCAGCCGCAGACGCCGCGCACGGACACTCCGGTGACCGATGGGTCGGTGCGTGCAATCCGTGAGGATGGCGGCACCGTGTATCTAGCGGGCTCCTTCAGCTATGTCGGTCTTCAGACCGGGAGCGCCGCGCTCGTCGCGCCGACAACCGGCGCGGTAAACCTGTCGCTGCCGGTCCTGGACGGCGACGTCCACGCCGCGATCTCTGACGGGGCGGGTGGATGGTACCTGGGAGGCAACTTTACCGTCGCCGGCGGCATCTCTCGCGCGGGTCTGGTGCGCATCGATTCGGCTTTCGCGGTGGTGACCGCGTTCCAGGCGGATGTGCAGGGCACGGTCCGTGCGCTGTTTCTCGACGGGGCAGATCTGTTCGTTGGCGGCTCGTTCACAATGATCGGCGGTCAGGCCCGCCAGAACATCGCAAGAGTTGACGCGTCAACAGGCGCCGTCGCGGCGTTCAGCCCGCAGCCCGACAGCACCGTGAACGCAATCTCGGCGGCAGGCGGCACGGTCTATTTCGGCGGCGATTTTCAAAACGTCAACGCAACCGAGCGCCGCTACCTTGCCGCGGCGCAGACCACCGGGGCGTTGCTGGCATGGAATCCGCGGACGAGCAGCCCGGTGGAAGGGATTCACGCAACGGCTACGCGCGTGTACTTCTGCGGCAGTTTTCTGAGCATCGGCGGCGGCACCAGCGGACATCCGGTTATGAACCGCACCGGGTTCGCGATCGTAGACGCGACGACCGGCGCCTCGGCGCCGGAACTTCGGGAGATCGGAGTCACGAGCTCGATCAACGCTATGGGTGTGGACGGCACCCGGGTCTACCTCGCCGGCAACATCAACGGTGTTCGCTTTAACAACGACAATGTTGGAATTCTGGACTCACAGGGTGTTCCGAAAGCTACTCCTGACGACGTCAACAACGACGTGCTGGTTTCGATCCCCGACGGTGCAGGTGGGTTCTACATCGGCGGGCTGTTTACCAGCGTAGGCGGGGTAGCAAGGGCGGGGCTCGCGCGGATCGATGCCGCGGGAGGCCCCGTCGCCGGGT
>CAZNBU010000574.1:0-2357 GCA_964571035.1 uncultured Planctomycetaceae bacterium
TGCCCTCGGCGCTGTTCCCCAATGTGCGCAAGCGCGCCCGCCTGGATGCCAACCTCAACGAAACCCTGAGCCGCATCTTTGCCGACATCGAAGGCTCGGCCACCGGTAGCGACAGCGAAGACGACTTCAAGGGCCTGTTCGACGATCTTGACGTCAACAGCAGCAAGCTCGGCCCCACGGTGGCCAAGCGCAACGAAAAGCTGGTCAAACTGCTCGAGGCCATTGGCGATCTGCCGCTCGCCAGCGGCGGCAGCGGTAGCGGCAACGGCTTTGCCGGCAACACCATCGACCTGTTCGGCGACGCCTACGAATACCTGATGCAGATGTACGCCTCCACGGCGGGCAAGTCCGGCGGCGAGTTCTACACGCCGCAGGAAGTCTCCGAGCTGCTGGCGCGCATCACGGTGGTGGGCAAGACCGAGCTCAACAAAGTGTACGACCCGGCCTGCGGGTCGGGGTCGCTATTGCTCAATTTCGTCAAGGTGCTGGGCCACGACAAGGTACGGCAGGGCTTCTACGGCCAGGAAATTAACCTCACCACCTACAACCTGTGCCGGATCAACATGTTCCTGCACGATGTGAACTACGAAAAGTTTGACATCGCCCACGGCGACACACTGACCGACCCCGCCCACTGGGACGACGAACCCTTCGAGGCTATCGTCTCCAACCCGCCGTACTCGATCAAATGGGACGGCGACGCCAACCCGCTGCTGATAAACGACCCGCGCTTCGCTCCCGCCGGCGTGCTCGCACCGAAGAGCAAGGCCGACCTCGCGTTCACCCTGCACATCCTGTCGTGGCTGGCGGTGAACGGCACGGCGGCGATCGTCGAGTTCCCGGGCGTGCTCTACCGCGGCGGTGCCGAACAGAAGATCCGTCAGTACCTGATCGACAACAACTATGTCGATGCGGTCATCCAGCTGCCGCCCGACCTGTTCTTCGGCACGACGATCGCCACCTGCATCATCGTGCTGAAGAAATCCAAGCGCGACAATGCGACGCTGTTCATCGACGCATCGAGCCTGTTCGTGCGCAGCGGCAACAAGAACAAGCTTCTGCCCGCGCATCTGCAGCGAATCCTCGATGCGTTCACCGGCCGCCACTGCGTCGAGCACTTCGCGCGCCTGGTGGACAACGGCGACATCGCGGCCAACGGCTACAACATCGCCGTCTCCTCGTATGTGGAACAGACCGACACCCGCGAGGCGGTGGATATCAAGGCACTCAACGCCGAGATCGCCCGCATCGTGGCCCGACAGGCGGAACTGCGGACGCAGATCGACGACATCGTTGCCGATCTGGAGGGGAGCGCGGCGTGAGCAATAAGAAGATCACCGTACAAGGCCAATCGGTCACGATCATCACCAGCAGCGCAGACGATTACATCTCGCTCACCGATATCGCCCGTCACAAGGACAGCGAGCGAACCGACTACATCATCCAGAACTGGCTGCGCAACCGTAACACCATTGAATTTCTCGGCATCTGGGAACAGCTCAACAACCCGGCGTTCAATCCCATCGAATTCGATGGGATTAGAAAGCAAGCCGGGCTGAACAGCTTTGTCC
This sequence comes from uncultured Planctomycetaceae bacterium, assembly GCA_964571035.1. Taxonomy (GTDB): domain Bacteria; phylum Planctomycetota; class UBA8742; order UBA2392; family UBA2392; genus JADJRK01. The sequence goes on from CAZNBU010000574.1 coordinate 1,572, forward strand.
TTACCACCAAGCGCTGGATCGAAGCCACCGGCGCCATCGGCCTGAGCGCCAAGGCAGGGCGCTACGGTGGCACCTACGCTCACAAGGACATCGCCTTCGAGTTCGCCTCCTGGGTATCGGTCGAGTTCAAGCTCTACCTCATCAAAGAATTCCAGCGCCTCAAGGAAACGGAACAGCAACAACTGGGCTGGGACATCCGCCGTAACCTGACCAAGATCAACTACCGCATCCACACCGACGCCATCAAGGCCCGCCTGATTCCGGCCGAACTGACGCCTGCGCAAACCAGCCAGATTTATGCCAACGAAGCTGATTTGCTGAACATGGCGCTGTTTGGCCAGACCGCCAGGCAGTGGCGGGACGCGAACCCCGGCCACCAGGGCAACATCCGCGATGAAGCCAATGCCGCGCAACTGGTGTGCCTGGCCAACCTTGAAACCCTGAACGCACACTTCATCCACCAGGGGCTCGCACAGGCAGAACGGCTCAAACTGCTGAACCAGACGGCTATCCATCAGATGCGGCTGCTGCTGGCGGATGCCGGGGTGCGCAAGCTGGAGGGCGGCAAAGCATGAGCGACAGGCCCGCATTTCTGCGTTACACACCTGGCGTCTCTGCCTGCCGGCTTACCGTTATGCCTAATGTGGAACAGGCTGTTGGGCTAGTCGGGAGCGCTGCCCAAAGTGCCACGGACCGTGGCGCTGGCCGCGAATTGCAGGGAGGGGAGGCATGAGCCGGATTGATGAGCTGATTGCGGAGCTTTGCCCGGATGGCGTTGAATACAAG
>CAZNBU010000575.1:0-2347 GCA_964571035.1 uncultured Planctomycetaceae bacterium
ACCAAGGGCAAGGTGCGGTTGCAGATCACCGATCCGGACGGCAAGGTCTACGAGGATCTGGTGCCCAAGGACAAGAACATCCTGGTGCACGAGGGCCAGGTGGTGAACAAGGGCGAGCACGTCGTGGACGGCCCGGCAGACCCGCAGGACATCCTTCGCCTGCTGGGCGTGGAGGGTCTGCCCAAGGACAAGGCCCCGCGCGCCTACGCCGAATGCCAGGAGTGGATGGCCAAGTACGTGGCGAAGGAAGACGAGATCTTCGTTAAGCCGGCGCTGGACTCCGACCTGAAGAGCCGGGTGATCTACGGGATTGTCTACCTGTACGCCCGCGAGAACGAGGACGACCCAAAAAGCCCGCTGATTCCGGGCGCGTACCGCATCATGAACCAGGCGCTGCTGGCCAAGGGGCTGGTGCGCATCCGCAACGTCGAAGAGTTCCCCGACCCCGCCATGCGCGAGCGGATGCTGAGGATAGAAGAACGCGCCAAAGAACTCGGCGTAGGCATCTGGTCCAGCAAGCCCTGATTTTCAGAAACCCTGAACATTGAGGCGGCACGGCTGCCGCCACCTCCTGCGGTGGTGGGTGGTCCACTCGCACGGCGCCGGTTTTTCCTTGCCCGGCGCCTGTCGCCCTATGAAACTGCGCACATTCGACATTCAGGCCTGACGCGAGAAGACGGTGCGGCGCGTCGGCGTAACGGCACGCGTAGGGGTGCATCAGTTCAACTTTCGAGGTGAAGCATGTGCAAGTCTGTCTGCGCGGGAATTGCGGCAGGATTGGCGCTGATGCTGTGCGCCACACTTGGCGCCCAGGTTTCGGTTACCTTGGGATTGCCGAACTCGGGCAATGCCTTTCCGTTCAATTTCGCGACCTATGCGTCGCCCTCCATGCGCTACCAGGTCGCGTACTCTGGCACCGAGATCAATCTCCCGGGTGGCGGCCAGCTGACCGAGATTCAAGTGCGCAAGCTGAACGGGTCGATTCCGACCTACAACAACATGCGCATTCGCGTGGCCTACACCACGCTCTCGACAACCGGGCTGACGCAAACCTTTGACAACAACTACACGCCTCCGCTTCAGACCGTGCTGGGTGACCCGGCCCTGCCGGGCACAAACCCACTGAACTTTCAGGCGCAGAGCATCATCGTCGGGTCAGAGGAGTGGGTGCGCTTCCCATTTGCCAACTCGTTCACTTACAACGGAACCGGCACCATCCTCGTGGACTGGTCCATGGACGGCACCTCCGGCGCCGGGTGGACCGTCGGGGGCTCCGGGCGCACGCGCTGCTATATGGTAGGCGCTACGGCAACGGGGCCCGCAACGGCGCAGAACGCTCCGGACAGCGGCGGAAACTGGCAGGTCAAGCTGATCTTCACCGTCGGCCCGCAGTTGACCGTGGCCGCGGTGCCGGGTGTTTCAACCACGGTGTTCGCCAACGCGCAGGGCCCGGGCGGCAACGGCATCGAGGCCGGCAAGTTCAGCATCGCGTCCAACAACCTGCCCGGGTGCGTGATGACCGGGATCGAGCTTACGGCATCCGGCACGGGCAACGATGCGACGGCGTTTTCCGAAGTCGACATCTACCGCGACACAGATAACTCCGGCGCGTTCGAATTTGCCAATGACTCTCCTGCAACCACACAGCCTGGTGTGTTCGCGGTTGACGACGGCGCGTTGAGTTTCACGTTCCTGACCGCCGAGCAGGGGTTCGGGACGAATGAAACCCATACGTTCTTCATCGTGGTCAAGATGGCAAGTACGGCACACGCCCTGCAGACATTCCAGTTTGCCGTTACCGGACTGGTCGTTGCCGCCAACACCAGCTCAGGAGGCTTACCAAGCGCCGTCATGCTGGGCCTGACAATGGACACGCCGGTGTTCATCTGCGCAGACGACAGCGCCACGGGCACAACCATGGCGCTGCTGGGAACGGGCGGAAACATCTGCCAGGAATTCACGATCGAGTATCCGAACGGCCCGGCAGATCGGCCGTCCAATATTTCCGTCAGCAGCTTCGGCACCGCCGACGAAGTTGCGGACCTGACAGATGTGCAACTGTGGTGGGACTCAGACCAGAGCGGGGACTTCAACTCCGCGACCGATACGCTGATCGACACGCAGGTCTTCACACTGGACAACGGCGTGGTTGACTTCGACCTGTCCAGCCACACCCCGCTTCAGCCGGGGACGACGCGCCGGTACTTTGTCGCCTACACGCTCAACCTCAACGCGCAGCACCAGGCGACCTTCCAGTGTTTCGTGTCGGCGGTTACCGGGGCCGCGCTGGGCGGCACTCCTTCTGGGCTCCCGATCCCGTGCTTGAATGGCACTCCCGGGCTGGTGG
>CAZNBU010000576.1:0-2345 GCA_964571035.1 uncultured Planctomycetaceae bacterium
TTTCGCGCCGCGCGCATCCACTCCGGCCGCACGCGCGAGGATTCCAACCAAGCCGTCTACGACTGGGCCGACGGCAACCTCGACTTTCTTTTCATTGCGCCCGAGCGCCTGCGCAACGAGCGCTTTGTCGGGTGGCTGAGCAAGCGCAAGCCCAACCTGATCGCTGTCGATGAAGCCCACTGCATCAGCGAATGGGGGCACGATTTCCGGCCGGACTATCGCCTGCTGGGGGAGAGGTTGCTGCCGCTGCTGGGAAAGGGGTCTGGCTCGCGAAGCGTGCCTGACCCGCTTTTTTCCGAGTCGCATGGGGAGGGGGTCAGGCACAATTTCGGCGAACTGCCGCCGAAATTGAGCCAGACCCCTCCTTTGATCGCGCTGACCGCGACCGCCACGCCGCAGGTGCAGGAGGATATCTGCAAGCAACTGGCTGCGCCCGGCGCTCACCGGCTTATTCACGGCTTCCTGCGAAAGAACATCGCGGTCGAAGTGGTTGAGCTGAACCCCAAGCAGCGCGGGCCGAAGGTGCTGGAAGTCTTGGGAGCGCGGGCCTCCGGTCCGCAAAGCGGCCGGGACGGCCGCGCTCCGTTGCCGGCGATCGTCTACGTGCCCTCGCGCAAGGAGTGCGAGTCGCTGGCGGCACAGATCGCCCAGCAGGTCCCCTGCCTGCCCTACCACGCCGGCATGACCGCCGCCGACCGCGACCGCGCGCAATCCGCCTTTCAAGCCGGCGACGTCTCCGTAATCGTCGCCACCATCGCGTTCGGCATGGGCATCGACAAATCCGACGTGCGCACGGTGATCCACACGGCGCTGCCCTCCACGGTCGAAGGCTACTACCAGGAAATCGGGCGCGCGGGCCGCGACGGCAAGCCCTCGCGCGCGATCCTGATGTACTCGTGGGCGGACAAGCGGCTGCACGAGTTCTTTCTCACGCGTGACTACCCGCCCGTGGCTGACGTGGAGCGTGTCTGGAAAGCGCTGGGCCCAGGCGGCCGCGCGATCGACGACATCGCCGCCGAGCTCGACATCGACGAGCAAGCCGCAGCCACACGCGTTGACCGGCTGCTGAGCCACGGCGGCGCGAACGCGGACGCGCAGGGGTTCGTAACGCGCGGCAACTCCGACTGGCGGCAACCGTACCAGGCGCGTATCGCCCACCGCGAGGCGCAACTCGACGCGGTGCTGCGCTTTGCCGGCGGCGCGGGGTGCCGCATGGCTGCGCTGCTAGAGCACTTCGGCGACCGCGACCGCGCAGGCCTGCCCTGCGGCCATTGCGACTTCTGCGCGCCCGAAGCCTGCACCGTCAAGCGCGTGCGCAAACCCAACGAGCGCGAAAGCGAGTTGTTGCAGGCAATCCTGTTCACGCTGGCCGAGCGCGACGGCCGCACGCCCAAGCAGATGATCGAAGCGGCGTTTCCCAACGGCGAGCTAGACCGCCGCGGCATAGGCGAGCTGCTGCACGCGCTCGCGCAAGCCGGCGCGATCCGCATCGAGGAAGCAGAGTTCGAAAAAGAAGGCCGCACGATCCGCTTCGAAAAAGTATGGCTCACCCGAGAAGGCAAAGAAGCCGGAGCAGAAGCCGCAACCTGGGTAAACCTGCCCGACGACGCCTCGACCGAACCGTCGGCGACCGCCAAGAAGAAGGCTGACGCGGTTGCGCGTCACACAGCAGCAGTGAAGGAGATGTCGCCCGCGGACGCCAGATTGCTGGGCGAGTTGCAAGTGCGCTGCAAGCAACTGCACGAAAACGGCGACTTCCCGAAGATTCTCACGCTGACGAACAAGGCGCTCAGAACGGTTGCCATCGAGCGCCCCCAGACGCTTGAGGAGTTGACGCGCGTGCAGGGGCTGGGCCCCCAGAAGGTGGACGCCTACGGTGCTGCAATTCTGGATCTGACCCGCAAGTACGGGCGCGCGACCACCGCGCCTGCCACCCATGCTGAAAGAAAGCAAGTTGCAAGCGAGGCAGCCAAGCGCGCCGACGCCCTGCCACAGCCGGACCCAACGATCGTGAAGTGCCTCAAACAATGGCGCCTGCAACAGTCCAAAGAAGAAGGCGTCCCAGCCTTCCGAATCCTCGGCAACAAGACGCTAAACGCCATAGCCGCACACAAACCGAGCACCGAGGAAGAACTGCTAAAGGTCCCCGGCATAGGCCCCCAGAAGCTGGAGGCCTACGGCGCCGCGATCCTGCGCGTGCTTGCTGACGGTTGACCGTAGCACCCAAATGAAAGGCACGGCCGGGACGGCCGTGCCACTTTCATGCGCTGGAAGCGCATGCCACTTTCTGGCTACTTGTAGATCTTCTCTATGGGTTGGGCGGCTTTTTCGGCTAGCCACATGGG
>CAZNBU010000577.1:0-2343 GCA_964571035.1 uncultured Planctomycetaceae bacterium
CAACGCCCGCCAACTCGGTGCCGCGCGCCGTGCCGGAGTTGCAGTTTGTGGACGCCAACTCCAATGGCTCTTTGAACGTCGGCGAATCCGCCACGCTCAGCGCGGCAAACAGCGTCGACGGCGAAAACGACACGATCACCTTCCTGTGGCGCCAGGTCGCGGGCCCAGCCGTCGTGTTCCTAGCTGACCCGCAGGCGGCGACACACGCTGTGACCTTCCCGGTTGAAGGCAACTACCGGTTCGAGGTCCAGGTGTGGGACCAGACCGACATCGGCATCCCCGCCGAGATTTCGGTCGCGGTTGCAGCTTCCGGCAAAGTGGCGCCAGCGGCGGCTGCAGCGATCGATGCCGCGGACGATCCGAACACGGACGGGTACGTGCTGGTGATTCCGGGTGTTGGCGTGGACAACAACAGCGGCAACCCGGCAATCAACCTCAGCGCGGCGGGCACCACGATCGACACGTCGCTGACCGCAACCTATCGCTGGGCGCTGGTGCGCGGGCCGACCGTATCGTTGACCGGGGCCGACACCTCCAGCGTGTCGTTCGTTCCGCAGATCAGCCGTGTGTACGAGCTCGAACTTGCGGTAACCGACAGCAACGGCGTCAGCAGTATCACCCGCTTAGCAATTGCGGTGGACACCTGGGATGCGACACACAACCCGGCGGGCAATGCCGTGCCGCGAGTAACGGGCGCGCCAGATCAGGTTGTCGCGGCCAATACACTGGTCGTGCTGAATGGCAGCGCGACGGACCCCAACGACGGCAGCACGGCGTTGATCTACATCTGGGTGCAGCGCATCGGCCCACCGGTGTTCCTCGACACCTCAACGCCGACCGCGCCGACCTTCACCGCGCCGATCGCGGGCACCTACGGGTTCACGCTGTACGTCGACGACGGCCACGACATCTCGCCAGGATTCGACGTGGTCATTACCGCAGAGCCCCCAACAACCGGTCCAAACCCCAAACCCGACGACGGCGGCGGAAAAGGCGACAGTGATTCCGGCTGCGACGCAAAGGGTGGAAGCCAGGCGTGGATCCTGTGCTTCTTTCTGGTGGCGCTGGCGGGTGCAGCACGCCGCCGCGCGGTTCGATGGCAAGGAGATACGGAGCCGGCTTCGGCATCTGGCCGTTAACTGACGAAGCAGGCGCCGCGAATGCCAACCAGTAGTTCGCTTCACCAAGCCCGAGAGAACTTGAAAGCGCCCGGCGATTGCCGGGCGCTTTCGTCGCACGTGAGCCTCAACGGGCAGCAGGATTAGAACTGCAGCTGGCGACGAGGGCGCAGGCACAACAGCAGTGCAGCCGCAAGTGCGACAAGGATCAGGCGGCTGCCATTGCCCGTGCCCGTCGAGCAACCGTCTCCTTCGTCGTCTCCATCATCATCGTCGTCGCCTCCCCCGGATGGCGACTCGTCATCATGAATCGTCAATTGCGCGGCAGCAGGTGATCCGAGCAGGTACCCGGGACCTGGAGTCAACGTGACCACAATCGTTTCGTCACCTTCGACCGCCGAATCATCGATCGCAGTGACGACAAGAAGGCTGCTGCTTGACGAAGCCTGCACAACCACGCTGCCGGTCCAAACCAAACCAGCCCTGGTCAGTACCACACCGGCGACATCGTAATCCACGCCGGGCACAGCCGTGCCGCTTACTTCAAATTGGATCGTCACGTCGGTTGTGGCCTGGCCCGACAACGCTACCTCGAACTCAGACGTCCCGGCTGCGTTCTCATCCACATTGGCGCCGGCCACCACGGTCGCCTGCGGCGGCGGTGTCTCATCGTCGACGATCTGCACCGTTGCTGTGCCGGCCCCGCCGCCAAGGACGTTGTATCCGGTGCCTGCAACCAGGGTAATGATGATGGATTCACTTCCCTCAACAGCCGCATCGTCGATCGGCGTAATCGGCAGCAGCCTGGTGGCGCTGTTGGAAAGGATCACCAAGCTGCCCTGCCACACCGATCCGGCTCGGGTCAGCGACACGCTGGGCATGTCGTAGTCGACCCCGGGCTCGGCTGTCCCGCTGATCTCGAAGTTCACGGTAACGTTTCCCGGCTGCTGGTTGGACAGGCCTACTTCGAAGAACGTTGTCCCGGGTGTGTTCTCATGAATGCCAGCACCGGCCACCACTGCCACGTCAGGTATGGTGGCGCTGTCGTTGTCCGCGATCTGGATCGTTGCGGCATTTGGCGTGCCGACGACGTATGCCGAATCCGCTTCAATGGTCATCGTGGCGGATTCTGTCGGCTCTGTAATTATGTCGTCCACAGGCTCAAGCGTAACCACGGCCGTTGAAATGCCGCCCTGCACCACAATCGTCCGAGTGCTGGGCGAAA
>CAZNBU010000578.1:0-2318 GCA_964571035.1 uncultured Planctomycetaceae bacterium
CGCCGCCGTAGGTGCGTTCATTGGGTGGCCGGTTGTCGGTGTGGATCACCAGGTAAGCGTTGCCGAACGCGAACCCGGCGACGTCCTTCTCGTCTGTTCCCTTGGCCCATCCCAGCGTCTCGCCGTAGAACTTCCGGCTGCGTTGCAGGTCGGAGACATACAGAAAGATGTAGAACAGGCCTTCAGTTTTCATTGCGCTCCCCCCACCGGCGGCCGACGGCGTGCTCGACGCCAAGCTGGTCCAGGACGCGCGCGACGACGAAATCCACCATCTCCTGCACGCTCTGAGGGCGCGAGTAAAACCCGGGGTTGGCGTCCACGATCGTGCCGCCCGCTTCCGCGACCGTCACCATGTTGCGCAGCGCGATCAGTGACAGCGGCGTTTCGCGCGTGACCAGCAGCAGCTTGCGGCGCTCCTTTAGCGCAACCTCAGCCGCCCGCCCGATCAGCTTGTCGCCGGTACCCGAGGCAATGGCGCCCAGAGTGCTCATGGTGCAGGGGCACACAACCATGCCCCGGTGCCGAAACGACCCGCTGGCAATCGGCGCCCCCACCTGGGAGTTCCTATAAAGGAAGAAACGGGCATTGCTGCCCGCAAACGCCTTCAAATCGGGCTTCTCAGGGTTGCACGGCACATCCAGCTCCGCCCGCCACACGTCAAAGGCGGCTTCGCTGAACACAACATGCGTCTCAAGTTCTTTGTCTCCAAGGGCTTGCAGCAGCCGCTGCGCGTACTGGATGCCCGATGCGCCTGTGACTGCTACCACAATCCTGTCTGGGTGGTCCATTAGACCGCTCCGTCCGCCCCAACCGCGCCCGAAATTCTTTCGGGATTTCTATTGCAGACAGACTTGTCTGTTCTGTATACTCTGGACATGGCTGGCACGATCGAAAAACTCGGTGTTCGCAACCGCCTGCTGGAGACTGCAGCCCGCCTGTTCTACGAGCGCGGGTACAACTCCACAGGCATAAACGAAGTCATCCGCGAAGCCGGCATCGCCAAGGCCAGTTTTTACCACCATTTCAAGACGAAGGAAGACTTGCTGGTCGTCACACTGGAGCAGCGGCACGACCGCATGATGGGCGAGTTGCGCGGCGTGATCGCCGAGGGCATCACCGCCGGCGAGAAGATCGCCCGCGTGTTCGAGTGGCTGGGAAGCCAGTGTGCATGCGGCGGCGGCGGGTGCGCCTACCTGAACATGGTAAGCGAGTTCCGCGACGCCAGTTGCCGCGTGCGCGAAGTGGTGAAGTGGCACAAGAACGCCTTCCGCAAGTTCCTGTTGGAGCTGATCAGCGCCCACTACCGCGGGACGGACAAGACCGAAGACGATATTGAGCAGGCCGCCGACGAGCTGTACCTGCTGGTAGAAGCCGTGTTTGCCGCATCACCAGTGCACCAGTGTACGTGGCCGGCAGAGACCGCGTTTCGCATTGCGAACGAGCGGTTTCAGCTGGTGTAGCGTCTTTTTTTGAACGCAGTGAAAACAGACCAGTCTGTTCGGGAATTACAGGAAAGTAGCGACGCAAGTCAGATGAAAACGCGGCGAGCAGCCGCCCAAGAACAAAGGGGAGAGTCATGAACACGAACCAACAACTACGACAGCGCTTCGAGACAGATGCCCTCCCGCTGATGCAGGACATGTTTGCCCAGGCCTACCACCTCACGCGCAACCGCGCGGACGCGGAGGACTTGGTGCAGGAGACCTACATCCGGGGGTTGCGCAAGTTCAACCAGTTCCAGCCCGGCACAAATCTGAAGGCGTGGCTGGGGCGCATCCTGTTCAACCAGTTCATCAATGAGTACCGCCGCAAGAAGCGCCGGATCAAGTCGGTGTACGTCGAGGGCGTCGAGAACATGGCGGGCGTCGAGGATCAGCCGGAGAACGACGAAGCGCTGATCAGCATGAACGCCGAGGCCATGGCCAAGGACGAGCGGTTCCTGGAGAACCTGGACCAGGACCTGAAGTCCGGCCTCGCCGAGATGGACCAGCGCTACCGCGACGTGCTACTGCTGAACACGGTCGGCGAGCTCAGCTACAAGGACATCGCCAGCAAGCTGAAGCTGCCGATCGGCACTGTGATGTCGCGCCTGCACCGGGCCAAGGCGTTCCTGCGCGAGCGCTTCGGCGGTGCACCGCTGCCGGCATAAGACATGGAAGTCACGACAACTTGAGCCCCCGGCAACCCGCCGGGGGCTCTTGCTTCGGCGCGGGGTTGCCCGTGGTTGGGGCACGGCTATGCTCGCAGCGCACTCCTTCGAGGCTTGCATGTCCGGGCGCCCGCTCAAAGTCGTGATCCTTGCCGCGGGCAAAAGCACG
>CAZNBU010000579.1:0-2311 GCA_964571035.1 uncultured Planctomycetaceae bacterium
TTCGGGATCGTTCGCGAAGGACGACGAGTACGTTTTCTTCTTCTGGAAGGATGACGACGGGCGCTACCAGCTTACGGGCATGGTGCAGGGCGCGTTTGCCATCACCGAAGAAAACGGCGTCAAACGCGCGAAAAACAGTTTCACGGGCCTCACGCTGGTTGATCCCAAGACGCTTCAGCCGGCTTTGGACAAGTCCGTTCACGACTACACGCTGGCAGAGCTGAAGAAGTTGGTCCAAGAGCGCGTGAAGGTCGCTGCCAAGCCTGACGGGGAGGGCAAGTGACACACCCCCGTCTGCCTTTGGTTCTCGCCACTCTGGGGAGGATTTGGCGCCACCCCACCCTTACCCGACTTCGCCACGGCTCCGTCGGGCAGGCAGGCCGGGCTATGTTGCTGGTTTCCATGTCGGTGCTTGCGCTGGTTTGCGCCGTTGGCGACGTCAGCGCCTACACAAGCATCCGGGTGCCCGTGGGCCCCACCGGCCAGGGGGTGCCCGTGCGCTGGGACCTCAACAATGTGGCTGCGCGCCCGAACATTGCCAACCGCCGCGTCCTCTACGAGATCGGTGATGCCGGGTGCGCCGACGCCAAGAACTTCCAGGGGCCGATCAACGAGTTCGAAGCCATCCAGAACAGCTTCGCGCGCTGGCGCAACATCAACGAAAGCGACATCGGGTTTGAGTTCGCTGCGGCTACCACCAACGCGGTCACCGACGCCAACGACAACCGCAATGTCATCCGCTGGGTCAGCAGCAACATCACCACCGGCGTCTTCGCCGTCACGATCACCACCTTCGACACCACGACCGCGCAGATCGTTGACGCCGACATGGAACTTAACGACCGCGACTTCACGTGGGACACGCTGGGGCCGACCGCCACGCAGGGCATCATCGGCCGCGCAATGATTGAAAACGTCGTCACGCACGAGATCGGCCACTTCATCGGGCTGGACCATTCGCAGGTCGCCGCCAGCGCGCTTTACTTCGCCTCCAGCCCCGGGTTGATCGACCAGACGGTCGTGCGGCCCGATGACCGCGCCGTCGTCATCCGCGACTACACCAGCACCATCACCGATCCCACACTCGGGCTCGTGCAGGGCATGATCACCGCCAGCAGCAACCCGGCTTTCGGCGTTGAGATCGTGCTTATCAACATAGCAACCGGCCGCGTCGTAGTCGGCGCGATCAGTGAGGGGCCGGCTGGGCCCTTCGCGCCCGGCAGCTTCCAGATCGCCAACGTGCCACCGGGCAACTACATGGCGCTAGCGATCCCGATCGACAAGGCGCGCGTCGGCAGCTACTACTCGTCCGCGTTCACAGCCTTCTATCCGGTGCTGCGCGGCATCACAGCCGGCAACGTCGGCGCGCCCACGCTGGTGGCGGTCGGCTCGGGGCAGACGGTTACGGGCGTCAATATCGCCCTGCCGGGGGCGAGTCAGAACCCCTTCGAATCGGATGGCAACGCCGGCAGCGCGACCGTGATCGCCAACGCGGAAGCGGCAGTTTCGAGCATCAGCCCCGGCAGCGACGAGGACTGGTACGAGTTCACGACCACACAGCCAGGGCAGACAGCCACGATCCGCGTGATCGCCGACGGTTTCGGCAGCACACTCAACCCGACGCTGACGCTTTACTCGACCAACGGCACTACAGTGCTGGTCAGCCCGATCTCCAGCGACCCCGAGTTTTCTGCCGCCGCCAACGATCTCGATTCGAATGCGTTCGACCTGTCCGGCGCGAACTTCGACGCCGAGATCGTGCGCACTCTGGCAACGCCCGGCACATACTTCTTCAAGGTCGCAAGTCGTGTCGGCGCCACGCAGGGCCGCTACGTCGTTACGCTGGAAGTTTCCGGTGAGTCAACGACGGCTGACCCGGTTGCCAGCGGCATCGAAAGCAGCGCACCCGGTGTCGCGGCGGGCGGGGCGGGGACCTTCACGCTCTCGGTCACGCCGCGCAACCTGTTCGGGCGTGACTTGAACGCGCCGAGCACATTCACCGTAGACCTGCTGGACGTGACGGGCGCATCGCCCGCTGTGATCCAGACCGTCACCGGCAGCACGCCGTTCGACTTCATCCTGCCCGCGCTTGGCACCGCGCAGCGCAAGCGCTACGGCGCGCGCATCGACAGCGTACAGATCGCGCAGACCGTGGAAGTCGTGCACTACGGCGCGCTATCGCTGAGCAACAGCCGGATTGTCGTGCTGGAGAGCACCCTGAACGCGAACACCTACGACCGCATCCCGGTGCGCATCGAGTTGCGCGACGGCGCGAATAACCTGCACCCCAAGCCGGGTGTGCCGGTCACGC
>CAZNBU010000580.1:0-2310 GCA_964571035.1 uncultured Planctomycetaceae bacterium
AACACCCAACACCCAACACCCAACACCCAACACCCAACACCCAACACCCAACACCACTCCCGTTTCCCGATCCGACGCGGCATGGCAAACTCGCCCATTCATGGGCGGTCGCTACATCATCCTTGAAGGCATTGACGGCACCGGCAAAAGCACGCTGGCTCGTCTGGTTGGCGACGCTTTGAAGCAGCGCGGTCGGCGCGTGCTGCTTACCCACGAGCCCTCCGACCTGCCCAGCGGGCGCCTGATCACCGAGCGGCTGGCGACCAACGACTTCGCAACCAACGCCTGGGAATGGCTTGGCATGTTCGTCACCGACCGGCGCGTGCACATCGACACCGTGGTCAAACCCGCGCTCGCCGAGGGGATCGACGTGGTGCAGGACCGCAGCATGTACAGCACCCTGGTCTACCAGGGCGCAATGGGCGTGCCGCAGGCGGAGATTCTCAAGCGCCACGCCGGGTGGCACCCGCAGCCGGACCTGCTGGCGATTCTGGACATCGCGCCGCGGTTCGGGCTCGCGCGCACGCGCAAGCGCAGCATGGGGCTGGGGCAGCGCTGGGTGCGGCAGGAGCGCCAGAAGTACATTTTCAAGGATGGTGACGCGCCGCAGACCACCGAGAAGCTGCGTTTTTTGCAGCAGATCCGGCGGCGCTATCTCAAGATCACGGGCGACTTCGTGGTGCAGATTCCCGCCCGCAGACGCGCCGGCAACGACTGGGAAGACCGACCGTCCAGCGAGCTGTGCCAGGACGTGCTGAATGAGCTGGACGCACGCACCGAACCACGTGCGGTGATCGACGAAAAGCGCTACAGCGGGTGATGGGGGCTACTCAGCCTTCGCGTACTCGCGGGCGGGCGGCTTGGTGACCTTGCCGGCTTGCAGGCAGCTGGTGCAGGCGGTGACGCGCTTGACGCCGCCGTTGACCCAGGCGCGAACCTTCTGCAGGTTCGGGCGGAAAGTCCGCTTGTTGTGCGCGATCACGCGGCTGCCCACGCCGCCGTACTTCTTGGCCAGACCACGACGGCTGATGCTGCCGCCGGCGACAGGGCCCTTCCCACAGATCTCGCACTTTCTGGACATGATGCTCTCCGCCGCTTTCCGGCTCAGGGCGCGAAACAGTAGCGAAAGGCAGCCAAAGGTCAAGTGCCGGGCGGGCGGGAAAAATCCCCGCAAACCCTGAAATCCCCGCCGCGCCGGTCGTAATGATAGTGGTGTATCCGGAGGCAAACCATGACCTGGGCCCGACAGATGGTAGGTGTGTTGATCCTGGGCGTCGCCCTGATGGTGATCGTGTTCGTTGGGGTGCCGCTGGGCGCGGCTGCGCTGGAGTGGATTGCCACGCTGGACTTCGCAAGCGCCCGCACAGCCGGCGTCGAAATGGCCCGCACGCTGGGTGGGGACTACCTGGCTGAGATCAGTTGTGGCGCGCTAGCGGTGGCTTCGACTGTGATCTACTCCGGGCTGGTGCGCGTGGACCGCCGCCGGCCGGAGCCCTCGCAGTCACCTGCGCCGTAGTTGTTAAAGAAAACCGGGCCGGGAGCGTCGCTCCCGGCCCGGTTCTGTTGTGTCTAGAAGGTGTCCACCTGCAGGCTGTACTCACCGCTGCCGGACGCTGCGCCTACCCGAATGATGTAGGTGCCGGGGGGCAGGTCGATGGCCAGGATGTCGGGATCAGCATCGCCTGCCGGGTCCACGAAGGTCAGCACGTTGCCGTACTCGTCCAGCAGCTCCAGGTTGCCGTCGAAGTCGCCGCTGGTGCGGGTCAGGAAGATGTCGGTGAACGCATCGGTGTTCACTGTGAAGATGTAGCTGTCCACATCGAACAGGTCGTCGATGGCGCCGCCGTTGTCGATGATGCTGTCAGGCACCGCCAGCACACCCAGGTCGCTGCCGCCCAGCGGCTCAATGCTGATGTCGATGGCGAAGTCGCCCAGGCTGCCGTCGCTGCTGCCGACCACCACGAAGTAGTACCCGGCGTTGAGCTGGCCGACGATCAGGGGATCAACCCCGGGGCCGCCGTCATCGTCGCCGGCAAGGAACCCGAAGTCGTCATACAGGTCCATGTACCCGTTCAGGCCGCCCACTCCGACCATTGAAATCACGACGACGCTGTCGCGCACCACCCGGAACTCGAACCCGTCCTGGTCGCCGGACGTGGTGATCGCCTGCTCGTCAAACACGTGGTCAAAGTGGTCCAGCGAGCCGAAATCGGCGCCGCCGGGCGGCACGATGAACCCTGCGTCATCGTCGTCATCGTGGTGATGGTGCGGATCACAGGCGCTCAGCAGCAGCGCAGCCGCCACACCCAT
>CAZNBU010000581.1:0-2302 GCA_964571035.1 uncultured Planctomycetaceae bacterium
CGATGTACCTGACCAAGGAACTGACGCAGTTGACGCTGACCGAGATCGGCAGCTTTTTCGGCGGCCGCGACCACAGCACAGTCCTGCACGCCATCAACAAGATCAAAGGCCTGCGGTTAAAGGACAGCGAGCTGCGCAACGAGCTGGAACGCCTCGAGCTGCAACTAAGACGCCCGGTGTCGTAGGCGGCAGCGCAAGCAGGCAACTAGAGCCCCCGACGCAAGTCGGGGGCGTTGCTTAGATGGAAGCTACACCGCTCATGAACTACCTGACGCGAAGACTCGAAGGAGACGCGAAGGCCGCGAAGAACTGCCTCAAAGGCTTTTCTTCGCGGTCTTCGCCCACTTCGCTCCTTCGCGTCAATGCCGTTCTTCTGTGGCGCAAGTCGGGTTTACGAATCGATCAGGCCGCGGACTTCGCCAACGAATCGAATCGTCGATGGGCGATCATGATCATCAAAGTGGCACCTAACCGCTTCTCTAAGCGCGCTCCACAACCCGGGCAGGTCGTCGGCCTGCGTGACTATCGCCGCGCCCAGGGCGGTCGCGCTGTACCCGCCAACCGCCTCCCGCTCTACGAAGAACCTGATCTCGTTCATCGAACCCCCAGCACAATGCTATCCCGTTCCCGCAAGCACTCCACCGCCACTTCACGCTTGTTCCGCAAACTGTTCGGGTGTCGGTCAAACCGGGATGGGTTCGTGGCGGGCCGGGGATTGTCGCATGCTTCACTGTCGCCCGTCCACATCGTCGCCGATCCACGCCCTGGCGCTTTCCAACACCGGCGCTCGTTTATCCGGAAGTTCTCCGGTGTCCGCTCCACACCTTTCATCCTTGCGCATGGCCGTTTGCGCGCCATCGTCCCCACGAGTGCTGACTTTCGGACAGGCTGCAGTACAAGAACACGAAGTGAATTCCCTATTGGTTTGAAAACCGTATCCGGCCTCGCTACACCGGAACTGACAGCATTCCACGCCGTTGCGTGAACACGCGCGGCGGCTAGAACAGCCGGTCCAAACAAGGAGTTGCCATGCAAGTCATCTGCGCCCGCGATCAACTGGCTGAAGCCATGGGCCTGGTCAGCAGTATCGTCAACCAGCGTTCCACGAACCCGATCACGCAAAACGTGCTGCTGATCGCCGACAAGAACGGGCTTGAAGTCCGCGCCACCGACCTTGAACTCAGCCTCAAGCGCACGCTGACCGAGGTGGAAACCAAGAAGCCGGGCAAGTGCCTGGTGCAGGCCAGCCTCGCCGGCAACCTGCTGAAAGACATTCGCGCCGAGACTGTCGAGCTTTCGGTGGACGGTTCCACCGTGCAGCTCAAAGCCGGCCGCGACAAGTTTGAACTGACCAGCGCCGACCCCGACGAGTTCCCGAAGTTGCCGGAAGTGGGCGGCGACGCCGAGATCAAGCTCAAGGGCGCCGATTTCGCCAACGCGATCCGCAAGGTAGGGCGCAGCATCGCCCAGGAAAAGGGCCGCTACGCGTTGAACGGCGTGTTGCTTGAGCCGCGCAAGAGCGGCGTGGAATTCTGCGGCACCGACGGCCGCCGGCTTGGGTACTGCAAAGTCAGCGCCAAGGGCAAAGAGGTCAGCTACCAGGTGATTCTGCCGCGCAAGGCGTACGATCTGATCGGCAAGGTGATCGGCAACGACGGCGACATGGTGCTGAAGCTGACCGAGAACCGCGTGCAGGCCGTGGTCGAGGGCACGGAAGTAGGCGCACAGCTTGTGGAGGGCCAGTTCCCGGATTACCGCAGCGTGATCCCCGGCGACCTGGACAAGCAGTTCGCGATCAACACCGAGGAGTTCCGGCTCGCGTTGAACAAGGCGCGCCACCTGACCAGCGTCGAATCCCAGGCCGTGCGGCTTGAGATTGCCAAGGGCGAGTTGACGCTGCGTTCGCGCAGCCCGTCGCAGGGGCAAGCCGAGGTGAAGGTCGAAATCGAGTACGACGGCGACGACGCGGTGATCGGTTTCGACCCGCAGTACATCCTGCAAGGGCTCGACGGGTTCGACAGCGACAAGGTGACCTTCGAGTTCAAGGACAAGGACACCGGCGCGGTAATGCACTCAGGCGAGCGCGAGAAGTTCTATTACCTCGTAATGCCAATCGACATTTAGGCGCAGCATTCGACGTGCACAGCGCGAAGGGCCGGGATGCCAATCCCGGCCTTTTGTTCTGGCCCGAACGGCGAACGGCAGTCTCGCGCAGAGATCGCAGGGCTCGCGGAGAAGGGCAACTACAGTCTCACACAAAGCCGCCAAGCCCGCTTTCAGGGCGGCACGCGGTGACCTCAAT
>CAZNBU010000582.1:0-2292 GCA_964571035.1 uncultured Planctomycetaceae bacterium
GCCGCGAGCCAGTCGAGCACGCGCGCCGCCATCTCGCGCGCCGACTCGCCGCCCGGGGCGCGAAAGCCGAGCGGGTCGGCCGCCCAGGCGTCGATCGCGGGGCCGATGGAAGCGAAGCTGCGCCCTTCCCAGTCGCCGAAATGCATTTCCTTCAGGCGGGCGTCGAGTGTCGGTGCGCCGAGCTCCTCGGCGAGCAGGCGGGCGCGGGCGAGCGGGCTGGCGTACAGCGCGTAATCCGGCGGCAGCAGCGGACGCAGGCGGGCGGCGACCGCGGCGGCGGATTCGGCGAGGCCGACATCGTGCTGGCCGTAGCAGATGCCGGGCTCGACCGCGGGGCGCGGGTGGCGGATCAGGTGGAGTTCCATGGGCTTCGGCGGGTGGGGGGTGAGGCCTGGGGTGGGTTGATGGTTCGTGGTGCCGGCGGTTCGTGCCGCTCGATCTGTGTCTGTGGTACGGATCTTAGATAAAACGTTCGATCTGCAAAATCACTCCGAGGACGGCGCTTTCTGCGCGCTGCCGGCTTCCGGCATGGCAAGCCTCATTGCGCCGCATCTTTGTGGCGCGATTCGATGTTGTATGCCAGATAAACTGATTTGCGCGCCAAATAAAGCTGATTCATGCCAAAAAAATCCGTACCGAGGCATTTCAGCCCATCGTCGACGTGACCGCCCGACACCCGGAAGGCATCGGCGGCAGCGTGTATCTCCCGGTCGCGCTGCCACAGCGCCTCGCAGAGCTGTTCGGCATCGTGCTCCAGATCGCCGGTGAAATCGTCGACCCCTTCGAGCAGGCCTTCTTCCTGATGGTGCACCCAGGGCTACCGCAGCTACCCATTTGTCGTTGAGCATCAAAAAATGACGTTCACGATCAAATACTTGCCGCGCCCCTGTTCACAAGCTGTTGTTTTGTGTAGCTTCCTGTCTTTTTGGGTGACCGATGGACATAGGGAAGCTAGCCGACATGGTGGAGGTTTTCGAGGGCATCGAGGACTGGCGCAACGCGCAACAAACGCGGCACAGCTTGAGCGAACTGCTCACGGTGGCGGTGTGCGCCGTGCTCAGTGGTGCCGACGACTTCGAGGTGATCTCGCAGTGGGGGCGCGCCAAACTGCTGTGGTTGCGCGACTTTCTTCGGCTCGACTACGGTGTGGCCTCGCCCGATACCTTCGAGCGCGTGTTCGCAGTGCTCGATCCGAAGCAGTTCGAACACGCATTCCGTACTTGGGTAGGCGGCATCATCCCGGCAGTGGGCAAGGACCAGGTCATCGCCATCGATGGCAAGTCGAGCCGACGCTCCACGAGCAAGGCGGCCGCTGTGCCGCTGCATCTGGTCAGCGCGTTTGCGGCCGACGTGGGCGTGGTGCTGGGCCAGACGGCGACGGCGGAGAAGTCCAACGAGATCACGGCGATTCCCGAACTGCTCAAGGTGCTCGACATCGAGGGCTGCATCGTCACCATCGATGCGATGGGCACGCAGACCAAGATCGCGCGCGCCATCCGTGAGCGAGGAGCCGACTACGTGCTGTGCGTGAAGGACAACCATCCGACGCTGCGTGACTCGATCATCTTCGCGGACATCGATGCGCGCGGCCCGCTGAGGCCGAGCTCGATGCACGAGAGCACGAGCACCGGCCACGGACGGATCGAAGTGCGACGCTGTACGGCGTATGACGCAACCGATCGGCTCTACAAGGCCGCCGCCTGGAAGGATGTGGCCAGTTTTGCCGTCGTCGAGCGCGTGCGAACGGTGGGCGAGCACACCAGTACCGAGCGCGCGTACTACATCAGCAGTCTGCCCGCCGATGCTGAGCGGATCGCACTGGCGGTTAGAAGTCATTGGGAAGTCGAGAATCGGCTGCACTGGTGTCTGGATGTTCAGTTCGGTGATGACTACGCGCGGGGCCGCATCGGCCATATTGCCCACAACTTGGCGCTGGTGCGCCACATGGCGCTCAATCTCATCCGGCTCGATACGTCCATCAAGACCAGCATCAAGACCAAGCGCCTGCTGGCGGCGACGTCCGATGAGTTTCGCGCTGCGCTGCTCGGTTTCGAGGCGCCGGACGAGGACGACGAGGATGGTGACGATTAATGATGAACGCGTAGCTGCGGGAGCCCTGGGCGCGGGATGACGACGTCCATAGTGTCCACCATCAAAATTGATGGACACGATCTTCAATGGGCTAAGCGGTTGGGGGAAGGTGGGTTTGCCGGGTGCTTACGAAGATACGTACGTGACCCAGGGCCATCGCACTCGAAAGTCATAACGGATGAATCCCCAGCATTTTCATAC
>CAZNBU010000583.1:0-1197 GCA_964571035.1 uncultured Planctomycetaceae bacterium
GGCATATTCCCACGCCACCGATTTCAGCATGCCGACCATGCCCGCCTTGCTGGCCGCGACAAACAGCTTTAGCGTGTCGCGGAACCCTCCCCTCCAGCGCCGGGCGAACGCGCGCGGCTGCATGCGCCGCAGCTCTTCGTCCGGCAGGTCCGCGACCGCGGCTTCCAACCGTTGCAACAGCGGCGACTCGATCAGCCGGCGCGTGCGCGCGGCGAACTCGCCGGTGCGTTGCGCGCGTGTGCCTTTGGCTTCGGGATCGAGCTCGTCCATCGGCACGGGGCGGCGCAGGATGACGCTGTGAGTTTTGGTGTTGCGGTGTTGCTCGCGCAGCCTTCGGTTGACCTGCGCGAAGACTTTCTGGTACGGCTTGACGAGGTCTTTCTGCACGCCCCAGGGCGCGATCAAGCCCAGCACGCGTGTGGGTTCGAACTCAAAGGTGGTGCGGACGATGCAACCCTTGTCGGGGTTGGCTTCGTCGTTGGGGATCAACTGGCAGCGGTGGGCGAAGGTTTTGAACGCGCCCTTGGTGAAGACTCGCCGGAACTCGTACATCTGCTCGTGAATCCAGGTGAAGGGGTACTCTTCGTACTCGAACAGGAATCCCAGCTTGCGGGTGCGGCACATGCGGCGCGTGGTGCCGTCCGGTTGCGGCTGATCGTCGTAGGTGATGACAGGGTTTCGGATGGCGCTGTCGATCAGGTCCGTGTCCGATACGACGCGCCAGACCTCGGTAAGCGGCGCGTCGAAGGCGACATCGAAGGTGAAGGAGCGCATGCGCGGTAATGATCAATGATCAATGATCAATGATCAATGGCGAGCGCCGGCGGCGCATTGATCATTGACCATTGATCATTGGAGTTGCGTTTAGATGAAGTGCATCGTAACGAGGTCTTTGATCGCGATGTGTCCGCGGATCTTGCCGTTGGCGTCTACCACCGGCAGCTCGCCGATGACCATGCCTTTGTCGCGGTGCATGATGCGTACGGCTTCCGGCGCGAGTTTGTCCTCGTTGATGCTAAGGCAGGGCGTGGTCATCACATCCATGATTTCGAGGCGCAGCACGTCTTCGTCGGCTGCCATGTGGCGGCGCAGGTCGCCGTCGGTGAACACGCCTTTCAGCACGCCCTTGTCCACCACAAACGCGGCGCCGGTCTTTTGCAGCGTGATCGCGTGAAGCGCGTCGGCGACGGTCGCGGT
>CAZNBU010000583.1:1207-2292 GCA_964571035.1 uncultured Planctomycetaceae bacterium
CATGCCGACCACCGCGGTCTCGTCGATCGGGCGCATGATCTCGCCGCATTTCAGCAGGCTGCGGCCGAGCGCGCCGCCGGGGTGAAAGCGAGCGTAGTCTTCGCGCGTGAAGTTGCGCGCCTTCATGACCGCCAGCGCCAGCGCGTCGCCCAGCGCGAGCATGACGGTGGTGCTGACACTCGGCGCCATGCCGATGGGGCAGGCTTCGCTGACCTTGCCCATGTTGATCACGATGTCGGTGTGCGACGCCAGCGGCGAATCCGGGTTGCTGGTGATTCCGATGCACTTGCACCCAAGCCGCTTGACCACGGGCAGCACGCGCGTGACCTCTTCGCTGTTGCCGCTGTTGGACAGCGCGATCACGACATCCTGGCTGCGCAAGCGGCCGAGGTCGCCGTGCATCGCCTCGCTGGGGTGCAGCGCGAAGCTGGGCGTGCCGGTGCTGGCGAGCGTGCTGCTGATTTTCTGGCCGATCAGCCACGGTTTGCCGACGCCGGTAACGACGACGTGGCCCTGGCATTCGAGAATCGCGGTGACGGCGCGGTCAAAGTTCTTGTCCAGCAAGCCGATGACCTGCCGGATGCCCTCCGCCTCCTGGTGCAGCACGGATTTCGCGAACTCGCGGATCTCGCTCATGGCGAGGTTATACCCGCTGGGCGCGGCGGCTTCCATTGTGGGCTGCTTTGGCGACCTACTTTGCGCCGAAGCCCACGGTGACGCTCTGGTCCAGCGCGACGACGAGGCAGTCTTCCGTGACGGCGAGCTGCACGTACGCGGCGTTATTCTGCGCGCGGTACTGCCAGTTCAGCCGCTCGGTGCCGTCGGCGTTGAGCACGATCAGCCGGAAGCCCCACAGGCGCAGTCGCCCGTCGACGATGCGCTGCTCGATGTACACGGCGGCGAACCCGTCGTCGAAGACGGCGTCGGCGCCGAGGTCAATGCGGTCATTGTCGTTTTCGCGCTCAAGCGGGTAGGTGAACGCCGGTTTGCCGTCCTTGAGGTCGTACCCGTGAATCTTGCTCTGCCCATTGGAGTTGCGCGTGGCGAGCACGAGCGTGTCCTTGAGCACGCGATTGCCCGTCAGC
>CAZNBU010000584.1:0-2264 GCA_964571035.1 uncultured Planctomycetaceae bacterium
GATTTCCCGACATCGCCCAAATTGCGCACTTTTGCTGAAGTGCACGCACGTCCGGGGCCGTTCTAATAGTGGGAAGGTTGACATGGCGGCCCAGGCCATCGACATCACCAGCCGACAGATCTCCCAGGCTCTCCAGATCTACTGGCGCCATGCATGGCCGGAGGGTTTGGGTGTTGTCCCCGCGTTGCCTGATTTCAAGCGCGCTTCCACCGCCACCATCCTGCGGCGCTTCACCGACGAAACCGGCGTCACGCCCCACGCCTGCCGGCGCCATGTGCTGCGCCTTGGCAACCACCTCTACCCGCACATGAAGTTCGCGCTGGAGCAATGCGTGTTCGGCGGCGGGTTCTACTTCCTGGCGGACTGCCACGACGACTCCATCGTGCCCACCGGCGATCAAGCCGACTCGTGGCACGAGCTGCGCGCGCGCAACTTCGAAGTCAAGCTCGCCATCGAATCCGGGTGGGAGCAGGCGGGCTTGCCCACGTTCCGCACCGCAAGCCGCGAAGCGCCCGGCTCGTTCGCGCCGCGCACCAAAACCCGCGCCGGTCGCAACGGCTCCGGCGGCAGCGGCCGCATTCTCATCGTGGACGATCAGCCGGCGGCTGCGGAGCTCACCGGCGCCATGCTGCGCGCCGAAGGGTTCGGCACCGAGACCGCGGGCAGCGGCGCCGACGCACTCAAGCGGGTTACGAAGCAGCGCCCCGACCTTGTGGTCTCCGACTACGAAATGCCCGGCCTCACCGGCCGCGATGTCGCCCAGCGGCTGAAGTCCGACACCCGTACGCGCGAGATACCGGTGCTGATCTGCACCTACGCCGACGTAGCGGATGCCGACCTGCACCCAGCCGACGCCGTGTTGCGCCGCCCGTTTTCCAAGGAAGACCTCAGTGTCGCGGTGGGCCGCCTGCTGAAGCGGAGGAAGGCATGAGCAACCCCCCGCTGCGCCTGGCACGCTCGCTGCGCTACACCATCGCGTGCGCGGGGTGCAAGGGCGAGATGCAGATCTGCCCCGAAGAGCTGGATTCGCGCATCGCCGTCTGCCCAAAGTGCAACCTGCCCAACCCCACGCCCGTGTTTGCGCTGCTGTCGGGGCGCAAGAGGTTATCAGACCCAAGCAAGCTCAAGGACTGAACGCCGCGGTGCCGAACCTGAGTAGGCGAGGACACCATGCGTTCAAAACTTTCCAACGATCCCGAATCCATCCGCCTTACCCGGCAAATTCAAGACACGCGCGGGTCTGTGCTCAGTGAGCTCTGGCCCCTGGTCTTCATCATGCTGCTGGCGATTGCCGTGCTTGGGCAGGAGTTGAAGGCGGGTGAAATCACGCCCGAAGCCTCCCGCTGGGCGCGCCGCGCGCTGCTGGACGACGCCGTGCGCAAACACCTGCAACTCGATGTCGGCGAGGTGGGCCCGCTGGAGACGGTGCTGTTCACGCCGTGCGATTTCGAAGGCCAGTCGCTGCACGCGGTCGCGCTGCGGCACGGCGACACGACCGTGGTCAGCATCCAGCGCAACCTGGAGTGCCTGGGGCGCTGCGCGTTTGTCACCAAGGGCACGCTGGCGCTTTCCACGCAGGTGCTGCTGGGCCAGACCTGGGTGCTGGTGGACGAAACCACGCAACCCACGGGCAAATCCACCACGCTGCGCCGCGTGCTGAACCTGCGCGGCGGCGAGCTGGCTGTGCGCCAGAGCTGGACGCACGCGCTGTCGCACAAGATCGGCAAGCGCTTTGAGCGTGTGGTGCAGTCCACGCTGCGCGCCGACGGCAACGCGCTGGTGCTGACGACGACCACCACGGACCGGCTGGACGAAAAGACCTTGCAGGACGCGGAAGCCGAGCAGGTGCTGCGCCTGACACCGCAGCCGGACGGCAGCCTGCGCACCGAGGTGGAGCGCGACCGCCCCGTAACCGCCGCCGTAAAGCTGCGCCACGCCCGCACACTGGAGCGCGAACATCTCGAGGAGCCGGCGCTGATGCTCGCCAAGGAAGCCCGCGACCAAACCGAAAAGCTACCCACCAACGACGCCCGCCGCCTGGACGCCAGCGCGCTCGTAGCCCGCCTCGAAGCCAGAACCCCAGTAGAGATCGCCGAAACCCCATGAAAGCCCACGACGGAAGTCGTGGGCAGGGGTCTGGCTCTTTTTCGGGCGGCAGTATGCCCGAAAAAGTGCCTGACCCCTTTCCCCCGTGACCCCTTTCCCCCGACTAGCCCACGACTTCCGTCATAGGTTTCTACACAACTATGGTCTTGTGTTGGGGG
>CAZNBU010000585.1:0-2255 GCA_964571035.1 uncultured Planctomycetaceae bacterium
TTCAGGTAGCAGGCTTTGATCTGTTCGCGAGAGGCCACTTCGCGGAACTTGTCCTCGTTGAACGTGCCGTCTTCATTGCGGCAACCGAACTTGCCCGGGCCGATCTGGTAGAAAATGTCGCCGCCGCCTTGCAGGTGATAGTCGCTGGCGGAGCCCTCGCCGGTGCTCATGTACCCGCCCGCCAGCTTGGCCCCCTTGCTCAGCGCGAGCACCGCGTTGCCGGACAGTGAGCCGAAACTCATGCCGCTGATGTTGGCAATGTGTTTTACGCCATACGGTTTCGGCCGGTTCGGGCCGATCACGATCGGTTCCATCTCGTCATTGGCGTGCAGGTCCGAGGTGGGAAACGGCGCCGGGCTGAACTTGATCAACCCGGGCATGTCCTGGTCCACCTGCGTGCCGAACGGGTTGGTGTTGGAAAGGCCCTTGGAGGCGCGGTAGGCCCAGGCGCGTTGCAGGCGGGTGAATGGGCGCTCGATCAGGTCGCTGGTAACGATGTACTGGCGCAGCGGCGGGCCGAGCTTTTCGAAGATATAGCGAAAGCGCCCGAACAGCGGAAAGTTGCGCACGATGGCGCGCTTGCGCTGGAACGTGTCCACGAAAGTCGTGATGACGAGGTAAACGCCGATCGCAACCAGAACCCAACCCCACCAGGGCATGGCAGTCTCCTGTGGAAGGCGTGTGGGATTGTAGGGCGATCTCGCGCTTCGCGCGAGACACTCTGTTTACGCGAAGGGGCGAAGGACTGCCGGAGGACACGAAGAGCCGTCTCTGGGCGGTCCGCCTGCCCTGCCATGGTTCGCGTATAGAAGCGGCAACGATGATCGGCCTGAGAAATTTCTCGCGGCCGCCCGCCCCTCTTCGCTCCTTCGCCTAACACCAGCTCCAAGAAGAAGGCCCGCTTTCGCGGGCCTTTTGGTTACAGCTTTCGAGTTCCGTCCACCAGCCGGCGGCGGGTGTGGCGGCCGTCGGAGTGGATGGCTGCGGTGAGCAGCTTGAAGAACTCGTTTGCTGAGAAGGGCTTGTTGAGTGAAGCGAAGACGCCTGCCATCACCGCGCGTTCCAGCTCGTTGGTGGGCAGGTCCTGCGTGAGCAGGATGACCGGCGTGCGGCGCAGCGAGCGGCGCTGCCGGAACTGGTTTACGACGTCGATGCCGGTCGCGTCGGGCAACTCATAGGCAACGATCACAACGTCGGGTTTGCAGATGGTGAGGGCTTGCTCGGCTGCCTCGCGTGAGGTTACGCGGAAGGCGGTTGCACCAAGGGCGTCGGTAAGGGCTTCGCAGCGGGCGCCGGAGGCGGTGTCGTCGTCAATGATGAGGACGATGGATTGGCGAATGCGGGCGTTATCCATGGCAAAGCTCCTGTTTTCAAAGCACCGCGCTTTCGCGCGTGCCGGTACAACCTGACAGCCAGTTGTCAAAACTGCTTGCTGCTTGAAGGTGGCTGATGCCGGAAACAGGCACTTCGCCGACCCTGACTAACCCCACGGGAAAGTATCACATCAACGTCATGTGTCAAACAGAAAGTTCGATGTCGGTGGCGGGAAGTTTGCGGCGATGAAGCCCATAAACACATTGGTTTGCTGCATTTGTGGCAATTTGGTCGATTGCTGGCGTATCGGCATATCGCACTGAACGCACATGCGCTATTCGTCGATGTCGAACTCGTCGGCGTCGATGTCGCTGTCAAGCTTTGTGTCCTTGAACTCGTACAGCGTGTACCCCGCCTCGGTGTCGCCTTTTTGCAGCGGCTCAAGCAGCTTGACGCTGGAGATCTGTTCTTCCTTGGCCGTGAACTTCACCTCGATTGCCGCGATGTACTTCTTCAGCACATCTGCTTTCGGCTTCATGGAGAGTGTCAGCGGGTCGCGCGCTTTCACTTCGACTTCGTAGTCGTCCTTCAGCTTGGTGAACTCGCCCTTGAACCAGGTGAAGAGCTGCTTCACCACGGCGTCCAGCCCGCGGTCGTCAGCCAGCTTGAAGCTTTCGACCTTGCGGGTGCTCTCGCTCCATTTACTGCCGCTTTCGCCCTTCACGACGAGGATGGATTTGTGCGGCTCGGTGTACTCCCAGCGCACCTGGTCCGGTTTCTTGAACGCGAACTTGCCGGCGGACTTCACTTTGTCGCCGAACAGCGGCAGGAACTTGGTCTGGTCGAACTTGCCTTTGAAATCCTTGTGTTGTTTGTGTGCGGCTTCAATGCGCTTGAGCAGGTCGTCGGTCCTCTCGCCGCGCGAGAGGGGGCGAAGCTGA
>CAZNBU010000586.1:0-2243 GCA_964571035.1 uncultured Planctomycetaceae bacterium
GAGGAGCTTCAGAACAACCGGGACTACGTCTATGAAGTCCTGAACAAGGGGGCGGAGAAGGCGCGGGAAATCGCATCAGAAGTGATGCAGGGTGTTCGCGCCGCGACCGGCCTGCGCTAGAATGCCGCCGCCGATTGGCACCGGAGAAGCACATGTACGGAAACCGTCCAAACAACCCCTACCCGCCCCAGGGCGGGCAGCCCCCGCAGTACCCGCAACAGGGCGCGTACCAGCAGTACCCAGCCTACGGGCACGTGCAGGGCCAAGCCGGGTACGGCGACGAACACACGCTGTATGTCGATGAGCCGTATGAGGGAGACTTGGCAGACCCCGCGGTCGCCGCCTTCGCGAAGCGTGTTTACGCCTACTTTGGCAGCGCTTTGCTTACCGCCGCAGGGGCAAGCGCCGGCGGTGTCGCGCTTACGGATCACTTTATCGCGACGCAGAACGTCAGCGCGTTCAATACCATGCGCATCGGGTCAATCGTTGCGTTCTTCGGCTCGTTCCTGTTCGTGATCTTCACGCGCAAGTCCCATAGCCCGCTCAAGACCGCGCTGCTTTACGTATTCGCAACGGCTTGCGGCGTGATGATTGCACCGATGCTCAGCTTCTTCATGGATGCGGGCATGGGAATGAGCATCGTGTTCGCTTTCGGAATCACATCTACAGTCTTCTTTGGATTGACCGTTTACGTACTTGCTACCGGCAAAGACTTCACCGGATTGGGCAAGTACCTCTTCGCCGGGTTGATCCTCGCCATTGGGTTACTGCTGTTGAACATCTTCGTGCCGTTCCCGGACGGGCTCTCCCGGCTGATTATGGCTGGCATCCTGATTCTGTTTGTCGGCTACACGCTGTACGACACATCGCAAGTTACCCGGACCTACTTCCGCGCGAACGATGCCGTCGGTGCGGCGCTGATGTTGTTCTACGACTTCTTCATCCTGTTCAAGTACATCCTGTACTTCATGGGCGGGAGCAGGGATTAGCAGGGCGGAAAGCCAGGCAACTAGAGCCCCCGACGCGAGTCGGGGGCATTTGTTCGAGACAGGGCAATGCCCAAGAAGTTTAAGAAAGCGGCAGCGAAGCGGCATCGCGGCACGGCGATCCAGCGGCGCAAGGGCAAGGCGGGCGAGGCGCGGAAGCGCCGCGCCAACGCAAAGGTCGTGGGCAAGCGCAAGCGCCCCGAAGCCAAGCCCGCGCCAGAGCGCCCCCGCGCGCCACGCGAAACCGCGCAGGGCAAGCCCTTCACGAGGCGCCAGAAAACAGCGGCGGAAGTCGGCGCGGAAGGCCACGCCCGCACTGACGGCCTGCGGCTGCCGGTCGTTGCGATTGTCGGACGCCCGAATGTCGGCAAGAGCAGCCTGTTCAATCGTCTCGCGGGCAGCCGCATCGCGATTGAGGACCCGCGTCCCGGCACGACACGTGACCGCGTCTCCGCCTACGCCCGCATGCGCCCCGAGCAAGGCGCACAGCGCCTGGTGGACCTTTTCGACACTGCCGGCATCGGTGTGGTGGACGAACAGCGCGTCAACCAGCACGTGCACGAGCAGATTCGCAACGCCGTAGCCGCCGCCGACGTGGTCCTGTTCGTCGCCGACATTCACGACGGTGTGCTGACCCTGGATGAAGAAGCGGCTGCGATCCTGCGCAAGTCAGGCAAACCGGTTGTGCTCGCGGCGAACAAAGCCGACGACCCGCGCCACGACGTGCTGGGCGCCGCGCTGTACGAGCTCGGCCTCGGCGAGCCGCTGCCGGTAAGCGCGCGCGGCAACCGCAACCTGAAGCAACTGCGCTGGGAGCTGTGCCGCAAACTGCCGCCGCGCACCGAGGCGGAGAACGTCGAGCCGCCGGAGTTGCTGCTCGCGATTGTCGGGCGCCGCAACGTCGGCAAGTCCACGCTGGTCAACGCCATGGCGGACGATGAGCGCGTGATCGCCAGTGAGCTGGAAGGCACCACCCGCGATTCGATCGACGTGCGCTTCACCTACGACGGCAAGTCGTTCGTCGCCATCGACACCGCCGGCGTGCGCCGCAAACAGTCGCTGGAACACAGCGTCGAGTTCTTCAGCCAGTCGCGCAGCTTCCGCGCCGTGCGCCGCGCCAGCGTCGTAGTGTTGATGCTGGATGCGCGCGAGCCGGTCACCAAGATCGACCGCGAACTGGCCGACCTCGCAGCCCGCGAATGCAAACCGCTGATTATCGCCGTGAACAAGTGGGACCTGGTCAAAGGCGCCACCACC
>CAZNBU010000587.1:0-2242 GCA_964571035.1 uncultured Planctomycetaceae bacterium
CTCCACTCGACGTATGCCGATTCGCCTGCTGCCGCCCGAAATCGCCAACAAGATCGCCGCCGGAGAGGTGGTTGAGCGGCCCGCCAGCGTGGTCAAAGAGCTGGTCGAAAACGCCCTGGACGCGGGCGCCACGCGCATTGACGTGCAGCTTGTGGATGCCGGCAAGACACTGATCCGCGTCGCTGACGACGGGGTCGGCATGGATGAAGCCGACCTGCGCCTCGCGTTTGAGCCCCACGCCACCAGCAAGATCACTGACGTGGAGGACCTGTTCCAGGTCGCCACCCACGGGTTCCGTGGCGAGGCGCTTGCCAGCATCCAGAGTGTCAGCCGCGCCAGTATCACCACCCGCACGCGCGGTGCGGCCAGCGCCCTCACACTGGAGAGCGCGGGCGGGCGCATCGGCGAAATCCGGCAAGCCGCGGCGGATTTCGGCACCGTCATCGAGGTGCGCGACCTGTTTTTCAACGTGCCCGCACGGCGCAGGTGGCTGAAAGGTGACGGCACCGAGTTTTCCCACGTAGCCGAATGGATGACCGGGTTGGCGGCTGCCAACCCTGAGGTCGGGTTCACCCTGCGGCACGGCGAGCGCAAGGCGCTGGAGGCCCCGCCGCGTCAGCAAGCAGCCGAGCGTGTGCGGACCCTTTTCAATGACCGCTTTCCCGAGGGCGTGCTGGAGGTGCACGAGTACGAAAGCTACGGCCGCCTGGACGGGTACATCGCGCCGCCTTCGACGCATCGGCCCAACAGCAAGGGGCTCCTGCTGTACGTGAACCGGCGGCTGATCCGTGACCGCTCACTGATGCAGGCGGTGCTGCTGGCGTACCGCGAGTTCCTGCCGCCGGGGCGCTACCCGGTGGCTGTGTTATTCCTGACCATCCCGCCGGAGAACGTGGACGTAAACGTTCACCCAGCCAAGACCGAGGTGCGGCTGCTGGAGCAGAACCGCATCTTCGCGCTGATCAAATCCTCACTGACCGAAAAGCTGCTGCATGCGGGGGTACTGCCCGCCTTCAAGCCGACGGGCGCGTGGGGCCCACAGGCCCGGCCGGACACGCAGCACGAGCCGCGCTTTGATCTCGATCAGCCCAGGATGTTCGACGCCGACGCGGAATCGCGCGCACGACAAGCCGAGCAGCGCTGGAGCGAAGCGCGGAGAGTGCTTGAGGATGTGGTGGGGCCGAGTGTTTCGCGCTTCGAAGTGCGCGTGCCGGAGGAGCGGGAGTCAGAGGGGCGGCAGTCGGCAGTGGACAGTGGGCAGTCGGAAGTGCGGGAATCGGAAATCGGCAATCGGCGATCGGATTCTGCGTCGGCGATTCCCGATTCCCGATCATCGATTCCCGATCAGTCCCTCGTCCACAAGGCTCGCGCGCTGTTTCAGGTGGGCGCTACCTTCATTGTCGTCGAAACCGAATCCGGCATGGTCCTGATCGACCAGCACGCCTACCACGAGCGCATCCTGTACTGGCTGCTGGAAAACCGCATTCAAGCCAATCCTCTTGAGCGGCAGCGGCTTCTGGTGCCGCAGTCGCTGAACCTTTCGGCTGCCGGCTCGGCGCTGGTGGAGGCACACCGGGAAACGCTGCGCGAATTCGGGTTTGAGCTGGCGCCGGCGGACCCGGGTTGGGCACTGACTGCGATCCCGAAGTACAGCGTCAGCGGCAAGCACCAGGAGGTGGTGCAGGAGATTGTCGAAGAGTTAGCCAACGACCGCACGCCGCCGACGCCCGAAGCGCTGCGCAAGAGCATGGTGGAAATGGTGGCCTGCAAAGCCGCGATCAAAGCGGGCGACACGCTGGAGCCGCGGCAGATCCTCGACCTGCTGAAGCTCGGCGAAACCGTGCCGCACACCTTTTCATGCCCGCACGGCCGCCCGACAACCTACCAGCTCAGCTTCACCGACCTCGAGAAGCTTTTCCATCGTCGGTAAGGCGTTCTCTCGCAGAGGCGCGGAGACGCAGAGAACTGCTAACAGTCAGGATTTTCAGGATAATCAGGAAGAAAACTTCCTGACTATCCTATGAATCCTGACCGCAGTTCGCATTTCAACGGCGGCAGCAAAACGCTTGATGGCTGTTCTTCGCGTCCTCCACCACCTTCGCTTCTTCGCGTCAAGCAGTTCTTGACGGTGTCGAGAGACGCCTAGAGCAGTTTCTGAATCAGTGTAGTGCATAGCCGGCGTGGCGGAGGAAGTTCGCGCACTCCTTTCGGGTGACGCGGGGGATCAGTTCGCCGACGCGGT
>CAZNBU010000588.1:0-2242 GCA_964571035.1 uncultured Planctomycetaceae bacterium
GGCATGGACGCGCTCAAAGCCGTGCTGGTCGCCGGTGGGGGTGACGACGCCGCGCCGAATCACACCGGCAAGCTGGACAAGAAGCTGCCAGTGATCGACCTGCGCGGCGGCATGGAAGCAGCGGGCGACGGCGAGCTGCGCGGCAACGAGCCCGGTTGGTGGGACGAGGCGCAGATCGTCTACACAAGTCACGATTCCGGCAACCCGAACGGGGCGGTGCTGCAACACCGACAGTTCATTACCGCTGCGCGATGGTTGTCGATCTGGCTGAACCTTGAGGACGAGCAGCGCTTCATGAGCGCGCTGCCGCTGTTCCACGCCAACGCGCAGATCGTGACGCTGTTTACGCCGCTCACGACCGGCGGCAGCGTTGTGCTGTCCCGCGAGTTCAATGTCTCGCGCGTCTGGAAAGCCGTTGAACGCTACCACGTCACGACTCTGTCGGCGGTGCCCAGCATGCTGGGCATCCTGACTGACCGCGAGCTGTCCGAGGTACGCCGCACCCACGCGACCCAGCAGATGCCGTGGCCGGTGCCGATCGAGAGCCCCGGCACACTGAAGCAGCGCGACGACGCCGAAGCCCGCGACCGCGGCCTCGCCCGCGCGCACGACATCAGCAGCCTCGAGCGGGTGATCTGCGGCGCGGCGCCGTTGCCGGCGGCTGTGCAGAAGGCTTTTGAGAAGTGCTTCCTGGTGCCTGTGATCGAGGGCCTGAGCATGTCGGAAACGACCTGCTTCGCCGCCATCAACCCGGGCAACGGCACGCGCAAGGTGGGCAGCGTGGGCGTGGCGGTCGGCAGCAAGATCGCGATCCAGGACGACAAGCGTCCGCCTAAGCCGCTTGACGAGTGGCACCCGACCAACCTGCTGCGCATGAGCCCCGCCGTTTTCCCGACCGCCGACATAGATGAGCCGGGCGAGATCTGCGTATGGGGCGAGAACGTGTTGCGCGAGTACCTGAACCGCCCCGAGCTGAACCCAAAGGCGTTCGCGGGCGGTTGGTACCACAGCGGCAACGTCGGCAAGATGGACTGCGACGGGTTTGTCTACGTACTGGGCGACAAGGACGACATGATCGACCTTGGCGCCGAGCGGCTGATGCCGCGCGAGGTGGACGAGCTGCTGTTTGCGCACGACAAGGTCGAAAACGTGGCGACCGTAGGATCAGGCGAGGGCAAGGGCTCGCTGGTGACCACCTGGGTCGTGATGCGTAAGGGGACATTCCCGGGCGGTCCCGAAGATGGGCGCATGCCCGCCAGCGACCAGCAGGCGCAAGTCGCTGAAACCGAAATCGTGGGCTATCTCGCGGGCAAGCTGCCCGAGAAGAAGCGGCCCAGCACCATCATTTTCGCACAGACACTGCCGCAGGACGTCGCGGGCAAGACCCGCGTGATTGAACTCAAGCGGCTGCTTGAGCGCAGAAAGTCCGCGCAGGGCGCAAAATAACACCGGGGCGCAATGCGCCCCGGCTCGCCCTGGCCCCCGACCCTGCTAGTAGAGTGTCTTGAGTTCGCTTCCCGGGTACATCGCTTCCAGGATGCGCTCGGCTTTCCAACCGGCGCCGGCCATGCCCTTGGCGCTCCACTGGCACATGCCGCACCCGTGGCCGTAC
This sequence comes from uncultured Planctomycetaceae bacterium, assembly GCA_964571035.1. Classification (GTDB taxonomy): domain Bacteria; phylum Planctomycetota; class UBA8742; order UBA2392; family UBA2392; genus JADJRK01. The sequence goes on from CAZNBU010000588.1 coordinate 1,613, forward strand.
CCGCGCCCGTTGAAGACCCATTCGTCGCCAAGCCGCTCAGCCGCGAAGTTCGTGCTGTACAAGCCCAGCGCGCGGCGCACATCCACCGCCGACACAACCTTGTAGTGGCCGGTGCGGTCGTAAAGCCGCAGAGATAGCGCGTGCCCGCTTGCCGCGGACTCGTGGCGGTCGAGGCGGATGATCTCGGATGGCTGAATGCCGGCCTTGGCCAGCTTCGAGCGCATGTCCATCGCCGAAACCTTCATCTCCCAGCGGTGCTTCGGGCTGTCCTTGCCGAAGTCGCCAAGGTCAACGCCTTGCAGCGGCGGAATCACATCCTGCACGCCCAGCCCGACCTCCGGGCTGACGGTGTGGCCGCCGCTTGTGCTGTGAAAGAACGCTTTGAAGCCTTTGCCGTGGTACGTCAGGATGCACCCGTTCGTCTGGTCGCGGGCAGCCAGCACGTTGGCTGATTCGCGCCACCACTTCGGCTTGTCGGCTGGGCCCACGCCGCCGTACACCTGGTACATCGTGGTGTCGTCGAGATCCCACTGCCGGCCGTTGGCGCGGGCTTCTTCGACTTCGAACATGGCGTATGTGCGCGAGGCAATGGCCTGCGCCTTCAGCGCTTCCAGCGGCCAACCGGAGATC
>CAZNBU010000589.1:0-2232 GCA_964571035.1 uncultured Planctomycetaceae bacterium
GTTCGCGGCCCTGCTGCATGTTGGTCTCGGCATCGGTGCGCTTCGCGACCAGCACGGTTTCGACAAGGCTGAGACCTTCGACCGCGCGGTCGGTGGTAGCCTTGAGCGGGATCTTGCGCCCGCCGCGCAGGCCTTCGTTGGCTGTGACGACCACCTTGCACCCGGCGTCGAGGATGCGGTCGCGCAGTGAATCCGCGGAAAACCCGGCGAACACGATGCTGTGCACCGCGCCGATGCGCGCGCAAGCCAGCATGGTGTACGCCAGCGCGGGGATCATCGGCAGGTAGATGCAGACGCGGTCGCCCTTCTGCACACCGTGGGCTTTCAGCACGTTGGCGACGCGGCAGACTTCGTGGCGAAGTTGGCGGTATGTGATGTGCTCGTAGCGACCGGGTTCGTCAGCGGCCCAGATGATGGCGGTCTTGTCGGCGCGCTTTTCGACCTGACGGTCAACACAGTTGAAGCAGGCGTTGAGCTTGCCGCCCGCAAACCACGAGACGTCCACCTGCTCAAAGTCAAAATCCAGAACGTCGTCAGGCTCATGGAACCACGAGATGCGCTTAGCCTGCTCGCGCCAGAACTGCACGGGTTGATCCAGCGACTCCCGATAGAGCCGCTGGTACTCCTCCAAAGACTTCACCTTCGCAAGCTTGGAAATCTCGGCCTTCGGCGGTTCCATGGCACCTCCTCGGTCAGCTTGCTGGCAACATAACAAAGCAAAGGACGGGGACAAACATGGCCAGCAGGTGGGCGCCGTGGATAGTATTGAATCCATGGTGAGTGTGCAGATGCTAGGGCTAGCTGGCGGATTCGTACTGCTGTTTTGGATGTACGAGCATCCGGTTGCGCGTGTTTTTACGGCCTGGGCCGCCGTCGCATTCTTCCTGGTGGCAATGGCGTATTTGCTTCAATGGCCGGCCTTGTTCGGCAAACGAAAACGCGGGAATTTGTCGCCGCTATCGATCTTCGTCTTGTTCCCGTTCTTGGCACTACAGTGGTTAGCCCACCATGGGCAACGGCTGCTGAGTCGCGAAGACGCCTATAACAGCATCTACAACGGCTTGATTTTGGGCAGACGCCTTACGTCGGCGGAACAGCGAGGGGTTCAGGTCGCAGCTGTCCTTGATCTGACGGCCGAATGGTCGGAGTGCCGGCCATATCGCGAATTGAGCTACTTGTGTTTGCCGATGCTCGATAAGACCGTCGCAAGCGATGAGTTGATGGAGCGCGGCATCGCGTTCATTTGTGAAAAACTGCGCGATGGACCGGTCTATGTTCATTGCGCTCAGGGTCATGGACGCAGTGGTTGCATGGTTGCGGCGGTGCTGGTGGTTTTGGGTGTAGCTCCGACGCCGGAAGCTGCGTTAGAAATCGTTCGCCTGAATCGGCCCGGAGCGAAACCAAGTCGTGCACAAGCTGAGGGACTCGCTGACTTTTTGCGGAAGTACATGGAAAACAACACGCCCGGTCCCACGGGATCGGGCGTGTAACTGACAGAACTGGCTGATCACCAGTTGATCTTTTCGCTTACGAGCTTGGCTTGGGTGAACAGGAGCATGTACTCCTTGCCGCCGGCTTTGCTGTCGGTGCCGCTCATGTTGAACCCGCCGAAGGGTTGGCTTCCCACCAGCGCGCCTGTGCACTTGCGATTAAAATACAGGTTGCCCACGTGGAAGTCGCGGCGTGCGAGCTCGAGGTGCTCGGCGTTGCGTGAGTACACCGCGCCCGTCAACCCGTACTCGGTGCTGTTCACTATGTCGAGGCCTTCCTGGAACGTCTTGGCGCGCAGGCACGCGAGCACCGGGCCGAAGATCTCTTCGCAGTGAATGCGCGCGTCCGGGTTCACTTCGCCGAAGATGGTCGGCTGTACGAAGTACCCGCTCTTGTCGCCTTCCTTGCCGCCGAGCAGCAGCTTGCCCTCTTTGGTGCCGATGGCGATGTACTTGAGAATTGAATCCTGCGCTTTGCGGTCGATCACCGCGCCCATGTAGTTGGTCGGGTCTTCCGTCGGGCCCATCTTGATCTTGCTGGCAAGCTCAACCACCTTCGGCACGATCTTGTCGTAGCTTTCGCCCACAAAGATCGCGCGCGAGCACGCGCTGCACTTCTGGCCCTGGAAACCGAACGCGCTGGCGACAATCGCCTTGGCGGCGTCTTCATAGTCGCTGCCCTCGTCAATCAGCATGGCGTCCTTGCCGCCCATCTCAAGGATCGTGCGCTTGATCCAGATCT
>CAZNBU010000590.1:0-2231 GCA_964571035.1 uncultured Planctomycetaceae bacterium
CACCGTCTGAGCCGTACCAGCCGTAGCCGAAACCGTCAGCGTAGGGCCAAGGGGCAACTCGGAGTTCATTCCTGCCTGGATCTCCGCAACGGTACGGGCAGTAGTCCAGAATCGGAACTCATCCATCGCGCCAACCATGGAGCTCGAGGTGGCAGTGTGGCCGCCCACGTAGAACTGCGGGCCGGTGATATTCAGGTTCTGGGCAGTGTTGTGCACAACCTGGGTTCCGTCGAGGTATGCAGTCACTGTGTTGGCAGCGTCGTCGTGGACAATCGCGATGTGGTGCCACGTCCCGTCGACGGCACCCGCGATATCCACATTGGAGAGCCCGCCGCCGCGCATGGTGATTCCGTTCGTACCGGCAGCACCCGCCGTGAACATACGCCAGCTTGCTGCCGCGTTGTCGCCACAGGCGTACCCGAACTGCCCGCCGTTGACACGCAGCCAGAACTCAATGGTCCAGTCTCCGGTGCCGATGTTTGTTACCCAGCCCGTAGCCATGGACCCGGCATTGAAGTTCATTGAGTTGTTAATGTGCCCAGGAGTCAGCCATGTCGTAGAACCGACCCAGGACGCCGTGGCTGTGCCGACGCCGGGTGAAGCGTCGTTGGCAGTCGTCGTACCGGTACCTTCATTGAACTTGTAGTAGAGGTTCTGGGGCACAGCCTGAGCAAGCAGTCCAGAGCTTGCCATCAAGGCGCAAACCAGCATACACGCACCAAGCATCCATCTGCACATCGGAGTCTTCCAGCGTGGGATTGCCGTGAGAGACGAGTCGGTACCCACACACCGACCGGTCCGGCAACTGTTGGCGGAATCCAACTCCGCGATAGTTCGATGTGTGACAGTCTATCCGCAACCAAGGCCATGTTTCAACCACCGGCAGTGGTTTCACTCGCGAAGGTAGCCGCTTTGACTTGCAGGTCGACAACCGGCGCGCGAGGAAGCCGATCACCTCGCGTCGGCGCACCGTCCAGCGTAGTCGGGAACTCTACGACAGCGCCAGCGCGGCAGAAACAGCCACGCCCAACGACAGGCACCGCTCGTCTACGTTGAAGCGGGCGCTGTGGAGCGGTTCGTGGATGCCTTTGGCTTGGTTGCCGCTGCCCAGCAGAAAGAACGCGCCGGGTTTGTGTTGCAGGTAGTAGCTGAAGTCTTCGCCCCAGGTCTGGGCCTCGAACGCTGTGCTGACGTTCTGCTCACCCAGAATCTCCGCCGCCGCCTTCGCCACCCGCGCGACGCCGCTTTCGTGGTTCACGATGCTGTCGTATCCGCGCAGGTAGTTGAATTCGTGCTTCAACCCGTGGGCGGACGCGGTCGCCGCTACCATCCGCTCCATCTCAGCGATGATCGCAGCCCGCACCGCCTCTTCGTACGTTCGCACCGTCCCCATCAGCTCGGCTTCGTCGGGGATGATGTTGTGGGTGGTGCCGGCTTTCATCTTCGTCACGCTCACCACAGCCGGTTTGCCGGGTGCGACGCGCCTTGAGACCAGGGTCTGCAGCATCCCCACCAGTTCGGCACAGGCGGGGATAGGATCCAGCGACTCGTGCGGTCGGCTGGCATGCCCGCCGCGCCCGATCAGCTTGATGGTGAAGATGTCGGCGGCGGCTGTGAGCGGGCCGACGCGCGTGGCCACCGTGCCGACCTCCATTTGCGGGTTGTTGTGCAGGCCGTACACCTCGTCCACGCCCTCCAGCGCGCCCTTTTCGATCAAGCCTTTCGCGCCGCCGGGCGGCAGCTCTTCGCTGGGCTGAAAGATCAGGCGCACGCTGCGGGGCAGCTTGTCGCGCAGTTGCGTCAACACTCGTGCGGTGCCCATCAACACAGTCATATGGGTGTCGTGACCACACATGTGCGCAACGCCGTCGTGGCGCGAGCGGTACGGGATGTCGTTGAGTTCCTGGATCGGCAGCGCGTCCATATCGGCACGCAGGGCAATCCGGCCGTTGCCGGCAGGCGCGTCAATATCGACCACAAACCCCTCGCCCCAGAGCTTGCGTACTTGCAGGCCAAGCTTGGTCAGCACGCTTGCGCAGTGCTCGCTGGTCTTGAACTCGTGCAGGGAAAGCTCCGGCACCATGTGCAGCGTGCGCCGCTGCTCCACAAGCCAGTCCTGAATCGCTTCCGCTTCCTTTAGCAGGTCCGCCATAGGTCACCCGGTCGCCGGTAGTGCAACCACAGAAAACGAAGAGGTCACAGAGAATAGCAAGCGACGCCCAACCCGCACG
>CAZNBU010000591.1:0-2231 GCA_964571035.1 uncultured Planctomycetaceae bacterium
ACGTGGTCTGGCAGCCGCGCGAGGTGCTCGACCGCATGAGCCCCTTCGTGCGCAACATGCACACCAGCAACGGGCTGCTGGAGCGAGTGATCGACAGCCAGGTCAGCACCCGCGACGCCGAGCGCAACGCGCTGGCCCTGATCAGCAAGCACTGCGCGCTGGGCGAAGGCGTGCTCGCGGGCAACAGCATCCACCAGGACCGACGCTTTCTCACGCGCCACATGCCCGCGCTCGAAAGCTACCTGCACTATCGGCAGGTGGACGTAAGCACGATCAAGGTTCTCACGCAGGCCTGGTACCCCAAGGTGTTCGAAAAGGGCAACGCGCACACGGCGCTTTCAGACCTACGAGAAAGCATCGCCGAGCTTGAGTACTACCGAAAGCACGTCCTGAAGTAGCCACTCGCAAGGTTCGCCAAGTCCGCAACAAGGGCAACTGCAACTACGGTGAACCACTAAGTGCACGAAGTTCACGAAGAACTGCCTCAACGTCGCTTGTGCTACTTCGTGAACTTCGTGTCCTTCGTGGACCAAAGCAGTTCATTGCGCAGTTGGCGAACTTTGCGAGAGGCTAACCGTCCAAACGTTGAAGCGTCATACGCCGGTGCTAAACAGAGCGGCTAGCGTAATTGGTGGCATAGGCGTTGATCCAGAGTGAGCCGCGTTCGATGAGCGAACACAAGCTACCCGTCTACTACCATGATGCCGAAGACGGCAGAACCGTCGAAAGCTCGAATCCCGAATCGATGACATTGGATCAAGCGTTGCGGGTGTTCCGCGGGCTGCACTCTCCGGATTCTTTTGTTGGGCTCTGCCTTCCGAGCGGGTTTCTCCTCCAGATGGTGATGGGGGAGGATCTGCTGTTTCATGTAGAGCACATGAAGGAAGGCGCTTCGGAGGCTCGAACTTGTGAGCTCAACGCCGCGCTGGCCGAGCGCGCGATTCGGGCGGCCTTTGACGGTCAGCCCGTCGAACTTGCGCTTGCTGAGTTCCCCGTGCAATGGACGACGGAACAGCTATACCCTTAGCCGCGTTTTCCCAGTGCTCTCTGTGGCCTCTGTGGTTAAACGTATTCTAGCGAAGAGGGAGACACGTAATGCCGCTTGAGATCCTTGGCAAGATGTACGAGAAGGCCAACCGCGAGTACTACGCCATCGGCCAGTTCAACTTCTCCAACCTGGAGTTCCTGCAGAGCGCGCTCGACGCCGCCGAGGAGATGAAGTCGCCGGTGATCGTGGCGCTTTCCACCGGCGCCATCAAGTACGGCGGCATCAAGAACCTCGTCGCGCTGACTTCCACCATGGCCGATCAGATCAGCGCGCCGGTCGCCCTGCACCTCGATCACGGCGCGTCCGTTGACGACGTCAAGATGTGCGTGGATGCGGGTTTCACCAGCGTCATGATCGACGGCAGCCATCACTCTCTCGACGAAAACATCGAGATCACCCGCAAAGCCGCCGAATACGCGCACTCCCACGGCGGCATCACCGTGGAGGCGGAGCTGGGCCGGCTTGGCGGCATTGAGGACGACATCGACGTGGACGAGCGCGACGCGCGCCTGACCGATCCCGCCGAGGCGGTGCGGTTCGTGAAGGAGTCCGGTTGCGACTCGCTGGCGGTCGCGGTGGGCACCAGCCACGGGGCCTACAAGTTCAAGGGCGAAACGCGGATCGACTTCGACCGCATCAAGACGATCAAGGACAAGCTCAAGATTCCGCTGGTGCTGCACGGCGCAAGCAGCGTCGACGCCGAAAGCGTCGCCCAGATCAACGAGTACGGCGGCAAGATCGAAGGTGCGAAGGGCCTCGACGCCGACAGCTACCGCAAGGCAATCGCCAACGGCATCAACAAGGTCAACATCGACACCGACCTGCGCCTCAAGTGGACCGCGGTGCTGCGCAAGCTGATGAAAGAAAAGCCGGGCGAGTTCGACCCGCGCAAGTTCCTCGGCCCAGCCCGCGACGCCGTACGCGAAGTCATCAAGGAAAAGATGAAGCTGCTCGGCAGCGCCGGCAAGGCTTAGCTATGTAGTGGTGCGGGCAATCCTGCCCGCACGTGTTCCGCGCGGCCAGGATTGGCCGCGCCACTTCAGGAATCAAGAAGCCCCGCGCGTTGGCGCGGGGCTTCTGTTTTTGGCTGGTTATGCTGTTCCGCCGAGCGGCGTCATGAGGGCGATGGCGGCGCCGGAGGGGTCGGTGATGATGCAGAAGCGGCCGACTTCCGGGATGTCTG
>CAZNBU010000592.1:0-2230 GCA_964571035.1 uncultured Planctomycetaceae bacterium
TTCGCCGTCGAGATCGAGACCGCGCAGGGCACCTCCGCTTCCGACTACAGCGGCAACCTGACCAGCAACGCGGGCGCGATCTCGCTGCTGGGGCAGGACCAGTTGATCCTCAGTGCCACCGGCCTGCGCACCACCGTCCAGCGCTTCGCCTTCTGGGACGGCACCGCGCCGCCAGGCTCGGTCAAGCCGGCAAGCGTCGAGCTGGATTTTGGCAGCGGCACCAAGACGCTGTTCATCCGCTTTGAAGGGATCGGCAGCAACCTCGAGCGCATAGAGCTGTTTGACGTCACCAACGGCAACGGCACGTCGCTGGCGACGTTCACCACGCCGTCCACCGGCGACGTTACGGTCGTGCCACTGACCCACAGCGGCATCGTCTTCCTGCGCGTGAACATCAAGGCGGTGCCGACGCAGACGGGCAGCGGGTCGTGGGCCATCAGCGCGCCAAGCGGCATCAAGGTAACCCGCGTCAGCCCGGAAACGGACGGCGGCGACAACAACGATGAGGGATGCAGCACTACGCAGACCCAACCGACGCTGCTGCTGTTGATGCTGGTCAGCCTCGCCGCAGGCTCGCTGATCTGGCGGCGCGCGTAGAAACCGTCTCAAAAAGCAAGCTCGCGCGGAGGTCGCAGAGCGCGCAGAGGACTGCAAAAGCAGTCTCACGCCAAGCCGCGAAGCGCCCCATCTTCCGTCGTTCGCGTGGCTGTTGACCGGAAACCACCCAACAAAGGATCTCAAGTTGTAGCGTTCGATTCAGTCGCGGCGCTTAGCGTCTTCGCGTGAGTCCGCAGTTGGCTTTTCTCTGCGCGCTCCGCGGACTCTGCGCGAACCCTTGTCTTTGCGTTTGAGACAGGTCCCTAATACTTGGCGCTTGTGGGATCGACTTCGTCGCTCCAGCGCAGCATGCCGCCGATCATGTTCTTGACCTTGGTGAACCCCTGCTGCTGCAGGAACTGCGTCACCTGCCCGCTGCGCCCGCCGCTGCGGCAGTAGATCACCAGCTCGGTATCTTTCTTGTCGGCCAGTTCTTCCCAGCGCGAGCCGAACTCCGGCAGCGGAATCCACGCGTCGTAATCGAGCTTGCAAATGTCGAGCTCGTTGGCGTTGCGCACGTCCACGAGAAACGGCTTGTCGCCTGCGTCCATGCGTGCCTTGAGTTGCGCGGGTGTGATTTCGTCAGGGTTCACAGTCTTCTCCTGCGCGTCGCGCGCCTTGGCGGATTCCTCGTTGGATACGCCACAGAACTGGTGGTAGTCAATCAACTGATGAATCGTGCGATTGTCGCCGCAAATCGGGCACTTGGGGTCGCGGCGGATCTTGAGCTCGCGGAACTTCATGCCCAACGCGTCGAACACGACAAGCCGCCCCTTCAGCGTCTCGCCGATGCCGGTGAGCACCTTGATCGTCTCCAGCGCCTGGAAGCAACCGACGATGCCCGGCAGCACGCCCAGGACGCCGCCTTCGGCGCAACTGGGCACCATGCCCGGCGGCGGCGGCTCCGGGTACAGGCAGCGGTAGCATGGCCCGTCCGGCATGCCGAACACGGTCGCCTGCCCGTCAAAGCGGAAGATGCTGGCGTAGATGTTGGGCTTGTTCTCCAGAACGCATGCGTCGTTGACGAGGTAGCGCGTGGGAAAGTTGTCGGTGCCGTCAGCGACGGCGTCGTACTGCCGGATGATGTCGCGCGCGTTGGCGCTGCTTAGCGCTGTCTCGTGGATTGTGATCTCCACGTGCGGGTTGATGTCCTTGATGCGCTTGCTGGCGCTGACCACCTTGCGCTCGCCAAGGCTGCTCTGCCCGTGGATGATCTGCCGCTGCAGGTTGCTGACGTCCACCACGTCAAAGTCAACAATGCCGATGCGCCCCACACCCGCAGCCGCCAGATACATCGCCAGCGGCGAGCCAAGCCCGCCCGCGCCCACGCAAAGAACGCTGGCCTGCTTGAGCTTTTCCTGCCCCGCCTTGCCGAACTCGGGCAGGATCAAGTGCCGCGCATAGCGCTGCAGTTCTTCTTTGGTGAGTAGCGGCTCAGTGCTCGTGGCCATGCCGCGATCCTAGCCCACGAGTGCAACGGCGCAATCAGCCGACTACACGTCCAGTTCGCACAGCACCGGCGTGTGGTCGCTGGGCTGTTCCCAGCCGCGGGGATCAATGTCGATCCATGCTTTCTTTACCGACTTCTTCAGGCCGTCGCTTACCCAGATCTGGTCGATGCGCATGCCGTGGC
>CAZNBU010000593.1:0-2212 GCA_964571035.1 uncultured Planctomycetaceae bacterium
GATGTTGTTTGACCCGTCCGTGATCTGAATGTCGAAGTTGTGGATGCCTCTGTCGGCGTCGACCAGGGTCCCGTTTGGGGTAACCGTGAGCAACCCGGTTCCACCAAGCGTGAACCCGAACCCGGCGCCGCCGGCGGGGTTAGCTCCGTTCGGTGTCGTCGACAGGATGCTCAGAGGCTGGCCGGTGTTCGGATCCGTTACGGTTGCAAGATCAACACTGATCGATCCATTGTCGCCCTGTGTGAACTGCGTGCTGTAAGGGCTCCCGGATGAGCCAGTGCCGCCGGCAGCACTTGCGACTACATGGCCGGGGGCGAGGTCGTTAATGGTGATCGTGACCAGCGCGGACATCGGTGTGCCGTTGACGACGTCCTCGAAGTCCACCTGCCACTCGTAGGCGCCGGGTGGATTGGTGGCGTCTGCGGTACCGGTCCAGGTCAATACAACTGGGTGGGTTGCTGTGCCGGGTATCGCCACCGAGATGCCGCTAGGCGCTGTCCCGGTTGGCGTAATCGCGGTGACGGTGATGTCGTCGCTGTCCGGGTCCGTGAGCAGGATGCTGGCATTGGCAAGCACAGCCGCGGGGTCTACCGCGGTGCTGAACGGCCCGCCCGCCGAGCCGGTAAAGCTTGAGCCCGGGTTCAGGTCCACCATCGCTGGTGCATTGTTGGGCACGCCGTTGCCGGTGATCGTGAAGTTGTACGGGTTGGTGGCGGGATCGTTGCACGGGATCAGGATACTAAGGCTGAATGCGCCAAGCCCCGCGGGCTCAATGTAGACGGTGAAGGTCTCTGTCCCGGTAGTGTTGGCGATCGTGGTGGTTGCAGGCTGGGACTGAACCACTGTGCCTGCGGCCACGTTGGTGCCCGGCGTGAGCTGCACACTCGGTGTGCCCGTAAGGAACAGATCGCCTGCGCCCGTGTTCAGAATCGTGAACGTAAATGGGCCACCCGCCAGTGGCACGTCACTGACGTCGGTGGTGCCGCCGTCAATGATGCTCGTGGCGTTGCGCTGGACGTCCATGACCGGCGGCGGGCCTAGCATGGCCTCGTCGGCCCCGGAATCCGGCGCGACACCTTGCGGGCGAATGTCCCCGTCGATGTCCACCGTCACGGTCGAGCCCACAGCCAGGTTCACCGCGGGGGAGATGGTCTGCAGGTGCAAGTCGGGGGTCGTCGTGCTGATCAACAGGGGATCGGCGTTCAGCCCGTTAGTGTCCTTACCCAGTGCCTGCCATTGGGCCCAGGTTTGCAACGACACGTTATTGGACATGACGCCTGACGTGCCCAGATACACAACGTTGCGGTCCGCAGTCGTGGGTGGAGTCGCTGTTCCGTCATAGTAGAGGAATTGCCCGGAGCCCTGCATATGTACGACGTTGTTCGATACGTTCCCCAGGTTGTTGAAGGCGCTCGAGAAGAAGACGACTGCGGTTGTTGTCGCCGCGTTCTGCAGAATTGTGTTGTGGCGAATGATCCAGTTGTTGCCTGGGCGCCGCGCGCCGAGGATGCCAAGCCGACCACCGCCGGACCAGGTAGTATCCCCTGCGACGTTCCAGATGAAGTTGTTTTCGATGACAACGTTGTTGGGCGCCAAGCCACCGCCGCTGGAGTCATACATAAACACGGCGGCACCGAGTGTGATGCCGTGGAACCTGCACCGACGGATGTTCAGGTTGTCAGAGCTGTTGGCCACGGTGGAATACCACATGATTCCGTAGTCAAAGCCACCGGTGATTGTCAGACCTTCGATGGTGACGTTGCCGACGTTGAAGAACACAAGAGTTCCGGTTTGCGATCCAAGGTAAGGGTCGGCTGCGCCACTGCCTTGGATGACGGGATTGTTTCCGGTTGCCGGCCGAATCGTCAGTGTGTTGGTGCTGCTGAGGCCGGTAACGACTTGAGTCGAGGTGGGTGCGGCGTTGCTCTGACCTAAACCATAGGAAGTATTGGAGACAAACGCGCCGCCGGCGTCGTAAAGCTCCAGGACAACCGGCCCCGTCATGCCGACAGTTTCGAGGGCGTTGAACGCAGCGCCAAGATCACCGAAGTCGTAGGCGCTTCCGGGGTTGCCGTTCGCGATCGTGTAAGTGCCCTGCATAGCGGGCGGGACGATGCTGCCGGTGACGTTGATAAGGTACGGACTTTCGGGGCCGGTAATGTCGTTGTTAGGGATTGATACCGTGAATGAAAAGCTTCCCAACCCTCCCGGA
>CAZNBU010000594.1:0-1982 GCA_964571035.1 uncultured Planctomycetaceae bacterium
CATGGAAGACTTGCGCACGGTCTACCTCAATACCGTGCCCGCCGAGGGCAACCGGCTGTTTGAGCTCGCGCGCAACTTCGTCACGGTGGGGGAAAACAGCAGCCGCAAGGACCTGCGCTACCGCGACTGGACGGTCGCCAACCAGAAGGTCGTTGAAGGCAGCGACAACCCGTACAACCTTTCCGACCAGGTGCGCATGCGCGCCGGTTGGAGCCAGGGCGATAACGGCGGCCAGGACGCCTGGCCGGCGTGGCAGCCGCAATCCAGCGGCCCGCCCAAGGCGCCGATCAACATCAATACAGCGCCCAAGCCGGTGCTGGTGGCGCTGTTCGCCGGCATTGAGGCGCGCGCCCGCCTGCTGTTCTACCAGAAGCAGGACCTGATCGCCGAAAACAACAAGCTGATCTTCGACAAGTTCAACTTCGAAGTGCCGCAGATGAAAACCGGCGGCACCACCGACATCGGCCGCCAGAACTACAAGACCACCAACGACGAGCAGTACTGGCAGCCGGGCGGCGGCACCAGCCTCGGCATCTTCCAGATGGTCGGCGTGGGCCCGATTGAGACCCGCTTCGGCGCCAGCGGCCAGAGCAGCACCACCGCCAACGCCGCAGAAAACGCGGGCGAGCTGGCCGACCTTGTCGTCCGGCTTCGCAGCCAGGACGGCCCGTTTCAAAGCTGGCAGGATTTCGACGCGCGCTTTTTCCGGCAGCACTTGCTGAAGCTCAAGAGCCCGGTCAGCGACCGCAACGCGATCCAGGTGCCCGACCTGGTGGGCGTTGACCGCCGCGACCTGCAAGGCCTGGCCGGCGGGACGGTGAACAGCGCCTACCCGACACAACTGCTGCCGTTGCCGGACAACTGCAACCACCCGGCCAACCCGATCAAGTCGTCGGATTCGGCCATGACGCAGGGTGATTTCCGCGCCTGGTACTGGAAGTCAGTGGTGGACATGCTGCGCGCGGCGCTTTGCCCCAGCAATATCACCAACCGCTACAACGCCGATTATCCATACCACCAGAACGTCGACCGCATGGACCTGATCGCGACCACCGCGCCCGTCTGCTTCAGCAGCCTTGGGCGTTTCGAGATTGTCAGCGTCGGCGAGATCATGGCGCCGGAGCAAGCCGGGCAGACGACGTCAGGCTCTGTGCTCACCCGCCAGCCGGTTGCGCGCCGCAAGGTGCGCGGCGTGGTGGAGGTGTACGATGTCTGGAAGCACTCCAGCCAAAGCGACTTCATGGCGCCGATGAATCCGGAGGAGTATGTCCAGAAGAACGCGGCGCAGACCTCCAGCACCGTCGCCACTCCAACGGTGCAGACCGTGGTCAGCCTCACCAAGAAGAACGTCAAGAGCGGCCCGTTCTCCATCGACGAAATGAGCCTGCTGCTGTGGGAGAACAACACGTCGCAGGAGGCCAACCTGTTGCGCACCGCCGACGATGCCAAGGGAATTTTCTACCAGACCGATGCCAACACCGGCCTGCCCGTTGAGCGGCGCGACCGCTGGAAGGGCCACAACAGCTACACGGCTGCGTCCAACGACTCCGGGTACGTCACCATGAACCCGCGCGACCAGTCGCCGTTCGACGCGTTGAACGGCGCCATCAACTCGTTGAACTTCCATGCGCGTTTCAATGAAAGCCTGCGCGGCCGGACCGAGCTCAACCCCGACATCGACACCACGCACGTCATGGAAGGCGTGATGAGCGGCAGTAACCGCGACTCGCAGCCTCACGGCCACACGCCGCTTGAGACCAACGCGCTGTTCGGCGACTTCATCTCGTCGGCGACACCGCGCAGTGTCGGCCCTACGACGATTGTCGGCGCTGACAACAACGAGTACACGACGTCGACCGCCACATGGGACGGTGAAGAGGCAACCACTTACTCGACGCTGGTGCCGGACGGCGCCTTCCTTACATCCGCCAACCTGCGCTACTTCTGGCGCCGCAACCTGCGCATCACCTATTCGCTTCGCG
>CAZNBU010000594.1:1992-2211 GCA_964571035.1 uncultured Planctomycetaceae bacterium
CGGTTCAAGCCGCCCCCCGCGCCTGAAGATCCTGCGCTACCCGTGCGGGTCGCATGAGCCGCAGTTCCCGTTCATGCCGATTCAGCCGGCGGGCGACCCTTCGGCGTATCCGCAGGGCGTTCGCGACGAGCAGTTGCCGGCCAGTGTGTGGGGCCCGTCGCCGGACCACGAACTTGCGCGCGCGCGCCTGCAAGGCATCGCGCCGCCGTACCGCGGGTC
>CAZNBU010000595.1:0-2208 GCA_964571035.1 uncultured Planctomycetaceae bacterium
CGAGCAAACCGGCCCGGTGGATACGGCCCACCGTGGCCATCACATGAACGCAAAGGTAGCGCGAATTGTTTCAGTGACAATGGCTGGATCTTCAGTTGCCTTCAGCCGTTGGGACTTCCCCTCGCCTTGACCAAGTGTCGAAACCCGTGATAGTTTATCCCCAGTGGAGAACAGTGTGGCCACAGCCCTCGATAAGTCGCTGCTCGACAAGCTCCGTGACTTGCCACGCGAGAAGCTGGCAGAGGTCGAGGAGTATGTAGATTTCCTTCGCGAACGTCAGCGCATCGCGGCAAAGGGCGTCGATGCGCGGCTGCGTAAAGCTGCCCGCGCGGGCCGCATTACGCTTCCCGCACCTGGGGCCAAGCGATCCTCTGTAATCGATAGCCCGCCAGTCGAAGTGCCGGGCACTCCAGCCTCCGAGATCGTGATCCGGGACCGACGGTGATCGTCTATTTCGACACCTCCGCGCTCATCAAGCGATACCTCGCGGAGGCGGACTCTGACGTCATCGCAGAACTCTGGGCAAACGCCGATCGCATGGCGTCATCCCAACTCCTGTACGCTGAAATGTCCGCTACCTTCGCACGGAAGCGGCGTGAGCAACCGGCACACAGTCGGCTCATTGACGAAGCGCATCGCACGTTCGTCGCCGACTGGATCACCCTCGAGCGCATCCCTATAGACGACGAAGTCAATGGGCGCGTGGATGGGCTGATGACGCACCCCTTGCGAGGCGCGGATGCGGTGCACCTTGCATCGGCGCTTCGGTTGCGCGAATTGGCTCAGGACGAGGTGACATTTGCCTGCGCCGATGTCGCGCTCAAAGCCGCCGCGCATGCCGAGGGACTGATTGTTTCCCCCTAGCGCTGCGCTGGCGTCGGCAACCGTGCCACCTGGAAGCGGCGGATCTCGCGCTCAGTGGCCGCGCACCTCTTGGCACGGCAACGGCTGGTTAGGTTTGGAACCACAGGTGAACGCGGATAAACACGGATAGCGGCAAATGCCCTTGGCAGTTATCTGTGTCCATCCGCGTTCACCTGTGGTTCCAAAGCAGTTCAGCGGGGGATGCGCACGTCCCACAAGCGGCTGTAGACCGCGATGTCGTGTTCCCAGGCTTCTACGGACGCTTGCAGGTTGTAGGCGTTGGGCTCTGAGCGCATGTGGTGTTCGGTTCTGATTCGGACGTCCCAGCCTTTTCGGCGCAGCACGGCTTCCTGCACTACGTCGAACGTGGCGCTGTTGGGGTTGCCGTCGGTGATGCGCAGTTCCTCGATGATGCTGTGGCCAATGTCGAGGTCGATGGGGTCGAGGCGGCTCATGACGGGGCCGCCGTCTTCGTTGGCGTCGATCACGAAGCGGTGCACCAGCGTGTTGCCTTCGCGCGTGACCTCGCGGCGCACCACCGGTGTTTCGAGGTCGTTCCACTGCACGCCCGCAGCGGCTTCAGCCGGCTGAAACTCCGACAGGTCTTCCGCGCGCGGAGGGCGCACCGGCAGTTCCAGCGCGGCTTGGTGGACCGTGACTTTGAAGGGTGCGCGCTCGGGCCGGATCAGCGGCCAGTAGCTGGTGCTGAGGGCGACGCGCATCGTATGGCCGGGCGAGAACGCGTGGCCGCAGTCGTTGAGTTGCAGCGTGATGTCGTACGGCTTGCCCGGTTGCAGCGGCGTCGGGTGTTCGTGCGAATCGCGGTGCTGGAGGTTCAGAACGCCGTAGGAGACGCGCAGGCTGCCCAGGGGCCCAACGTCGCACAGGCGCGCGATGAGCTGCCCGAACGGTTTGTCGCAGGAGACTCGCAGCCGCAGCAAAGGCGCGCCGAGAACTTCCGTGCGCTCGGTGACGGGCGAGTCGAAGCAAAGGCTGTGCGCGTCGTCCTCGCGCTGGTCGCCCGGTTGATCGCCCTCCGCCCCAAACCCGCACCACGCGCCCGACGCCTGGCCCACCGACAGCGAGTTGGGGATCGCCTTTGGCGCCGTGCTCAGTTCTCTGGCCTTGGTTTCTATGCGTGCGCTAGGCCAGGAGTCCTCACCCACCCAGCGGCCGGGGCGTTCCCAGTGGGTTGAACTTGGCTTCACGTACTCCTGCATCCACGCGCGCAGCATTGGGCCGGCCATCGCGCCGGTGTCGCGTCCGCGCATCCAGTGGTCGAACCAGCGCACCGCTTCTTGCAGGAACCCGATGGCTGGCCCCGGCACGCCCTCGTGCGGGTAC
>CAZNBU010000596.1:0-2198 GCA_964571035.1 uncultured Planctomycetaceae bacterium
GCGCTACTCTGATTCCGGGTTCTTGGGCTTGTCCGGGTTGGGTGTGGTTTCTTTGGGGTCGGGGCCGGCTTTCCAGGTGGTCTTCTGCTGCTTGTCCAGCATCTCCAGCGTGGGCGTGCCGTCGGCGCCAGCCAGCGCGCGCAGGCGGATGCCGCCGTCCTTGGCCAGGGCGAAGACCGGGCGGTTGTCCTCAGTCAGCGCCGCGACGATGCCCCAGTCGCCGTTGCTGTCATTGAGAATCATCTCCGGCGCGCCCTTGGCGGTGGTGCCGACGCGGTAGCGCACGTTCTTGCCGTTCTGGATGCCGAACAGCGCGATGCCGTCATCGCGCGCCGTGGTCTGCACCGTGTTGCCGCCGCGCGCGAGCTGCACCGACGAAAATTCGTCGCCCGAAAGCAGCGTGAGCTTCTGGCGCCCCTCGGCGTCGTTGAAGGCCAGCAGGCCGATGTCGTCCTTGCGCACCGACGTCAGCACGCGCAGTTTGCCCTTGGAGTCGAAGATCGACTCGGCTGTCTGGTTGTCCTCCGAATCGAAGTAGATCATGTAGCGCGTCTTGGCGTCGCCCTCGATCAGGCGCAGCCCCGCGCCGTTGGCCTCCGCGACGGCTTGCAACTTCTCGACGCCCTTTTCATCGAACATGGAAAACACAGTGGCGTTGCCCTTGGTGAACCCCAGTTTGGCGCGCACCACGCCTCTGCTGTCCACCAGTTGCAGCTCGCTGGTTTTCAGCGCGGCCGGAGCCTCGCCCTCCTGCGCGTGCACCGGTGCGCCGGGTTGCAGCAGCAGCGTGGCTGCGAATCCGCCCGCCAGCGCCATCACGCCGGTGAAGGCCAGTCCGAAGAGGTATTGAAAGCGTGTCATGAGCATCCTTTCGTGGAAGTTGCGAGCGGCCCGGATGATAGTCCCAACCCGCCGCGCAAGCTATCGTCGCCGGAAGGCCCCTCCGCAGATAAACGCAGAAGGGGCAACTGTTTTCGCGATCTCAGAAGGCCAGACTGCGGTTTCGCGAAGAGTTCGCAGAGAGAGGCAAAGGCAACCACGGGTGAACACGGTTGAACACGGGCTTCGCCTTCCATTTGCACGGGTGTTTACCCGTGTGCACCCGTGGTTCCTTCCACGTGGCCGTTCTTCGTGAACTTCGTGTGCTTCGTGGATCAAAGCAGTTGCGGTTGCTGCGGCAATCAGCGCCATCGATGGACCGCCAGGAGAAGGAATGACAGACAAGGACATCCAGTCGCGTTTGCAGCTTGCGCTTGACGCCACCTTCGACGCAGGCAAAGCCGTGGCGGAGTTCTACTTCGGCATGGGCATCGACGTGGTGTGGAAGGGCGACGGCAGCCCGGTCACGCAAGCCGACGAGCGCGCCGAGAAGATCCTGCGCCAGCGCATCGGCGGCGTGTTCCCGGACGACGCGATCATCGGCGAGGAACACGAGGACGAGCAGGGCACCAGCGGTTTCAAATGGATCATCGACCCGCTGGACGGCACCGAGGCGTTCATCCGCAAGATCCCGATTTTCGGCACGCTGGTGGGCCTTGAGTACAACGGCGAAATGGTGGCTGGCATCTGCTTCATGCCGGCGCAGCGCGAGTTCGCGTGGGCCAGCAAGGGCCGCGGTTGCTGGTGGGTGCAGGACACCACGCACGCCTACGACATCGAGACGCTGAAGGAGCGCGCCATCCGCGCGCAGGTCAGCCCGCTGGGCGACTTGTCCAAAGCCATGATCACGACGACCGGCCAGGGCGCTTTCCACCGCAGCAAGCGCGTGGACGCCTTTCTGAAACTGCGCGCAGCCACACGCAAGGACCGCGGTTTCGGCCACTGCTGGGGCCACCTGCTGGTAGCCACCGGCCGCATGGAAATCAGCATCGAACCCAAGATAAGAGAATGGGATATAGCCCCCTTCGCCAGCATTCTAAAGGAAGCCGGCGGCAAGCTGACCGATTTCGAAGGCAAAGAAACCATCTATTCAAAGTGCGCCATATGCACCAACGGCGTACTGCACGACGCGACCATCGCTGCGATCAATGCATCAAAAGGCAGCCGGATCAAGCATGACCATTCTACCTAGTCGGTACTAGCGAATCGGTGTCAAGCCAGACACGTCGAAAACGAGATTCGCAACGCCATCCGTCAGCGATAAATCGATATAGGTTTGCGGGTTGGGTTTTCCTCCAGGTACTGCCGCACCGCCGACC
>CAZNBU010000597.1:0-2188 GCA_964571035.1 uncultured Planctomycetaceae bacterium
AGCTTTGAGCTGTACTTCTTCAGCTCAAGCTTCTTGATGCCCTGGCCCTTGACCCGCTTCTGCGTGCGGTAGTACCGCACACCGGTCTCGCTGCACTCAAGAAACACGTACTCTCTGTTGTCGCCGGCCATGTTGCTGCACCTTTTGGGAACAACGAACCCGAAGTTCGCCGCCGCAATCCGTCCGATTTTGGATTTCGGATTTTCGATTTTGGATTGGCGGACCGGGTTGCACCCCCAATCCAAAATCCAAAATCTAAAATCCAAAATCGCGCGAGGAGCGCGGGAGGGGCGATTTGCCACCCCTCCCCGTCCCTTCATTTAGGCAATCACCTTCGTCACGTTGCCGGCGCCCACCGTGCGGCCACCTTCGCGGATGGCGAACTTGGCGCCCTCTTCCATCGCGACCGACTTGCCAAGCTTCACTTTCAGCTTGACTGTGTCGCCGGGCATCACCATCTCCGCGCCACCAAGCAGCTCGCACGAGCCCGTCACGTCCGTCGTGCGGAAGTAGAACTGCGGGCGGTATCCGCTGAAGAACGGGGTGTGACGCCCGCCTTCCTCCTTGGACAGCACGTATGCCTGACACTCAAACTCCGTGTGCGGCTTGATGCTGCCGGGCGCGCACAGAACCATGCCGCGCTCGACCTGCGTCTTTTCAATGCCGCGCAGCAGGATGCCGACGTTGTCGCCTGCCATGCCTTCGCCGAGTTCCTTCTGGAACATTTCGACGCCGGTCACGGTGCTCTTGAGCGGGGCTTCAACCAGCCCGACCAGCTCAACGTTGTCGCCGACCTTGACCTTGCCGCGCTCGATACGGCCGGTGGCTACCGTGCCACGGCCGGAAATGCTGAACACGTCTTCGACGGCCAGCAGGAACGGCTTATCCACTTCGCGCGTCGGCTCCGGGATATCGCTGTCCAACGCCGCCAGCAACTCGGCGATGCACTTGGTGGCAGCCTCGTCGTTCGGGTTCTCGATGGCCGCCTTTGCATTGCCGCGCACGATCTTGATCGTGTCACCCGGGAAGTCGTACTTGCTGAGCAGTTCACGAACTTCCAGCTCAACCAGCTCAAGCAGTTCCGGGTCGTCCACCAGGTCGACCTTGTTAAGGAAGACCACGATGGCTGGCACGTTCACCTGGCGCGCCAGCAGCACGTGCTCGCGCGTCTGGGGCATCGGGCCGGTGTCGGCCGCGACCACGACGATCGCGCCGTCCATCTGCGCGGCGCCGGTGATCATGTTCTTGATGTAGTCCGCGTGGCCCGGGCAGTCGACGTGCGCGTAGTGGCGGCCTTCGGATTCGTATTCCACGTGAGCCGAATGGATCGTCACGGTCTTGGTTGCGTCACGGACGGTGCCACCCTTGGTGATGGAGGCGTAGTCCTTGGGCTTAGCCAGACCTTTGGTTGCGCAATAAGCGACCAACGCGGCAGTCAATGTGGACTTGCCGTGGTCGATGTGTCCGATCGTGCCGACGTTGACGTGCGGCTTGGAGCGTTCGAAGACTTCACGCGCCATAACGGTGTACCCTTGTCAGTGCCCCCGCACCGCGGGAGCTGTCCTTGGTCTGCACGTTCCCACCATGGGGCCGTGCGTTTTCCTCATTACTAGACTGTCGTACCAACCTGTCTAAACCCGGCAGCGCAGCGCGCTGTTGTACTGTCCTTCGAGAGCCTCAGGACACCTGAGGTTCCCGAAGGGTGGAGCTGCCCATGGGATTTGAACCCATGACCTCTTCCTTACCAAGGAAGTGCTCTACCACTGAGCTAGGGCAGCACTTGGCCTGCCAGACGAAGCGGCCGTCCTCGCTCAGTGCGACCCGCCTTGCCCAAAGGCTTCGGCGGGCAGCCTTCACGCTCGCTATCGCGACCGCGAAGTCTGGAGCGGGCGATGGGGCTCGAACCCACGACCGTCTGCTTGGAAGGCAGATGCTCTACCACTGAGCTACGCCCGCTCTGTTCGCATCACGCCTGTCCGCCCCACCCAGCCTCAACTCTCTGTCTGGCCTGCCAGACGTAGCGGCCCGTGTGATTCTCATCGAACGGGTCCGCCTTCGCCAAGGCTTCGGCGGACAGACTTCCTGGCGCTTCGCTGCCGCGAAGTCTGGTGGGCGGAGAAGGATTCGAACCTTCGAAGGCAGTTGCCACCTGATTTACAGTCAGGCCCCTTTGACCGCTTGGGTATCC
>CAZNBU010000598.1:0-2182 GCA_964571035.1 uncultured Planctomycetaceae bacterium
GTACCTGAACAACGAAATCGCGCAGCTCGAAAACTTCGGCACGGTGCTGCCGATGATCTTTCTCGGCGTCGCCGCGTTCCTGCTGAATGTGGTGATCGGCCGCCTGATCGCCACGCAGCGTGAGCAGATCGCCGCGCTCAAGGCGTTCGGGTACTCCAACCAGGCCGTCGCGTGGCATTACCTCAAGTTCGTGCTGCTCATTGCGATCGCAGGCGGCATCATGGGCACACTCGTCGGCGCGTTTCTTGGTCGCCAGCTCACCGGTGTCTACACCGACTTCTACCACTTCCCGGTGCTGCGCTTCACCCTGGACCCGATGCTGCCGGTCGAAGCGCTGGCGATCACAGCCGGCGCCGCCGTCATCGGCGCGCTGAGCTCCGTGCTGAAAGCCGCCGCGCTGCCGCCCGCCGAAGCCATGCGCCCGCCCGCGCCGCCGACTTACCGTCGCACACTGGTCGAGCGCATCGGGCTTGATCGCATCCTCTCGCAGCCGACACGCATCATCCTGCGCGAGCTTGAGCGCCGGCCAGTCAAGGCTGGGTTGAGCATCCTCGGCGTCGCGATGTCGGTGTCGCTGCTGGTGGTGGGGTTCGGGTCGGTCGGGATGGTGTACTACGTGATCGACGTGCAGGACCGCGTCGTGCTGCGCGAAGACGTCAGTGTCAGCTTCGTCGTGCCGCGCAACCGCAGCGCGATGCACGACCTGAAAGCCGCGCCGGGCGTGCAGCACGCTGAGCCGTTTCGCAGCGTGCCCGCGCGCTTGCGCTTTGAGCACCGCTCGCGGCTTGCGGGCCTGACGGGGGTGATCGAGCACCCGACGCTGCACCGCATCGTGGACGAAAACCTGAACCCGATCCGCCTGCCCGAAAGCGGCGTCGCGATGTCGCGAGTGCTCGGCGACGTGCTTGGCATCAAGGAAGGCGACACGCTGATCGTGGAGGTGCTGGAGGGCACGCGCCCGGTGCGCGAAGTCAAAGTCACCGCGCTGATCGACGACTTTCTCGGCATGTCCGCCTACATGCGGCTGGAGTCGCTCAATCGGCTGATGCAGGAGGACGGAGTGATCTCGGGCGTCTACCTGTCCGTGGAGCAGACGCAGGCGGCGCAACTGTACGACCGGCTGAAGAACACGCCCGGCGTGGCAGGCGTCAGTGTCAAGGAAGCGTCGATCAGCAACCTGCGCAAAACGATCGCCGAAAACATGATGATCACGCTCAGCATGTCGGTGCTGTTCGCCAGCGTGATCGCGGTCGGCGTGGTGTACAACGCGGCGCGGATTTCGCTTTCCGAGCGCTCGCGCGAGTTGGCCAGCCTGCGCGTGCTGGGCCTGACGCGGGGCGAGATCAGCTACATTCTGCTGGGCGAGCTTGCGGTGCTGACGTTGATCGCGATCCCGCTGGGGTGCGTGATGGGGTA
This sequence comes from uncultured Planctomycetaceae bacterium, assembly GCA_964571035.1. Classification (GTDB taxonomy): domain Bacteria; phylum Planctomycetota; class UBA8742; order UBA2392; family UBA2392; genus JADJRK01. Next base: position 1,417 of record CAZNBU010000598.1, read on the forward strand.
CATGCTGACGCGCGCGATGATTGAGGCGCTGAACACCGAGGTGATCCGCCTGCCGTTCGTGATCACGGATATCACGTACTCGCTGTCGGCGACCGTGATCCTTGCGGCGTCGCTGATTTCGGGCCTGATCGTGCGCGAGCGGCTGGATAAGCTCGACCTTGTGGAAGTGCTGAAGACGAGAGAGTAAACAGGCGACATGAAGTGGGTTAAGCGAGGCATCTTTATTGCAATCGGGGTCGCGGTGCTGGCGGCCGTGATCTACGGGTTCCTGCCCAAGCCGGTTGCGGTCGAGACGGCAAAGATCACCCGCGGCGACATGCAGATGACGGTGGACCAGGAAGCCCGCACCCGCGTGCGCGACCGCTACACAATCTACGCGCCGCTGGCGGCAAGTGTGCAGCGCATCACGTTGAAGGCCGGCGACGCGGTGAAAACGGGGCAGGTGCTGGTGACGATCACGCCGCTGCCGCCCGCGCCGCTGGATGCCCGTGCTCGCGCCGAGGCGCAGTCACGCATCCAGGCCGCCGAGCAGCGCGAGTTGTCCGCAAGCTCTGCGGTGGATGCCGCCGAGGCGGAGTACGTCAACGCCAAATCCGAGTACGACCGCCTGCAGAAGCTGCCCAAGGGCCAGCTTGTGTCGCAGGAAGCGGTGGACGCCGCCCGCAACGCTGCGGCCGCTGCGTCGGCGCGCCTGGAATCAGCGAAGTTCAACAAGCAGGCTGCGATGCACGAGCTGGAGCTTGCGCGCGCGGCGCTGGTTTCCGGC
>CAZNBU010000599.1:0-2172 GCA_964571035.1 uncultured Planctomycetaceae bacterium
GCGACGGGTGGATGTTCAGCACCTTGTCTTTGTAGCGCTCAGGCAGGTGGAGATAGCTGAGGAACCCAGCCAGCAGGATCACGTCGGGTTTGACTGCGTTGACCATCTTGAAGATCTGGCGCGAAAAGGCGCGCGAATCGGTGAAGTCCTTGCGGTTGACCACCTGGACTGGAACGCCGTATTTCTGAGCCCTGGCGATGCCGGGCACGCCTTCTTTGCTTGAGATGACGCCGACCGGCTCAAGCAGGCACGACCCGTCCTGCGCGCGCGCAAGCAGGTTTTCCATCGTGGTGCCGGAGCCGGAAATCAGGATGACGCCGCGGGCTTTCTTTGGATTGGACCTGTCAGCCATGGTGCCTTCCAAGCCGCAATGGCGCGGCGTTTCGGTAAGGATACACCCTCAGCGAACTTCGTCCAGAATGTGTGCAATGTGGGAAACGCGAGGTTTGGCCGGCAGCGCTCAACCGCTTCGGCGCTTGAGAAGTTCCCGCAGTTCTTGAAACCGCCGGCGCAGCTCCGGGGACAAGTCCTCTTCGCTAACATCCTCGGGGAATTCCTTGACCGGGATTGATTTCCCCGGCACGAAATGATGCTTGCCGTTTTCGTCGGTGTAGACGACACCGCTCTGTTTGATCTCGATGGCCATTACAAACCTACGATAAAGGGTCCTTGCGCCTCCTCACCGCTTGGCAAGGTGATTGTACCGAGGTAGCCACCGGGCTCCAAGGCGGCTTCGGGGTACCAAACAGCAATCAATTGCTGAGGCAGCCAGCGAGAGACGTGCTTGGGCAGCGTGGTTCGATCTTGCCAAGACAGCTTGGCGCCTCCGCCGGTCATTCGGAAGATTCTCGCTGTAAACTCCGGTGTCACTCCGGCAACCAGCGGCGACGTGCGAGCGTACAGCACAATTGCCGCTACGTCGGGCCGAAACACGGTCGTTGTATTCCGGAGCGTGATGCCGTCTTCCTCGAAGCTCACGCCCAGGCAGGTAATCAAAGTGTCGAATGCCATCAGCGCGCTCCGTCCACCACGCCTGCGCATCTCGCGCACAGGTGCGTGTGCTCCTTGATGCCGCCGACGTCGCCGGTGCGGCGGAAGCAGCGTACGCAGGGCTGCTCAGCGCTCTCCGTAACCTTGACGAACATTCCCTTCACGTCGGTTGCGGGCTCGAATTCCTGCAGCGCCCCGTGGTCGCTGGTGGCGTCGATGGCGGCTGCGCTTACGTTGAGCACTTCGGGAAGCTCGCGCGCCAGCTCTTCGGGCGTGCTGAAGTGTGCCAGCTCCTTGGCCAGCTCGGCGCTGACGCCCAGCGTTACAGCCGCGTCGTACCCCTTGCCGATCTTGCCCTCCTTGCGCATGCGGTCGAGCACGCGGTCGCTTTCCGCCTTCAGGCGCAGCAGCAGGCGGTACTTGGCCTCAAGGCCCGCATCGCGCACCAGTGGGCCGCCCTGCGTCGGCCACGGCGCGAGGTGCAGCGTGTCGGGCGTGCCGGGCCAGCGCGGGAAGAACTCCCACATCTGCTCGACCGTGTGCACCAGCACCGGCGCGAGCATCCGCATCAGCACGTCGGCGATCACCCAGTACGCGGTCTGCGCGCTGCGGCGGGGGATGCCCGTGGCTTCGTCGCAATAGAGGCGGTCCTTGCACAGGTCCACGTACTGGCTGCTGAGCGTGACGTTCGCGAAGTCGAACAGCGCGCGCATCGCCACGTGGAATTCGTAGCGATCCCAGGCGGCCGTAACTTCTTCAAGCACGCGCGCGCATTGCGACAGCGCCCAGCGGTCGAGCGGCAGCATGTCCTTGTACTCAAGCGCGTGCTCGTCGGGCACGAAGTCGAACAGGTTGCCGACCAGCGCACGGTAGGTGTTGCGCAGCTTGCGGTACGCGTCGCCGTGGGCCTGGATCAGCTTGTACGTCACCGGGATCGGATCGGACGTGTTTGAGCTGGCAAAGAACAGCCGGATCAAGTCCGCGCCCAAATCCTCACACCCTTTGTCGATGGGCCAGATGTTGCCCTTGCTCTTGCTGCCCTTTTCGCCCTTCTCGTCAACAACGAACGCGCTGGTCAGACACTGCTTGAACGGCGACTTGCCCTGTGTGGCGACACTCAGGATCAGCGACACCTGGAACCATCCGCGGTGCTGGTCGTCCCCTTCGAGGTAAATGCCGGCG
>CAZNBU010000600.1:0-2168 GCA_964571035.1 uncultured Planctomycetaceae bacterium
CCCCAAGCTCATGCGCGACATGGTCGAGCAGGGCAAGCTAGGCAAGAAGTCGGGCGAGGGTTTCTACAAGTGGCTATGAGTTGGCGGCTCCCGCACCGTTCTGCAAAGCGACTGGTACGGCAAATCCGTGCGCGCTCGTTTGTCCTTGTGTGACTTGCAACCGTCCGCAAGATGTCTCCATCTGCAACAACTCACGGAGGATTGGGAGTGACGAATAGATGGGCATGGGCTCTCGCGACGCTCGGGCTCGTTATCGCCGCGGGTTGCTCAACATCACGACCTATCGACAAGCACCCTGCCAGCATTTTCAGCCAGCAGGAGTTGTTGAACGAGTTCATGGCGGCAGTAGCGGAGCGCCAGCAACGCAATTGGCATGAAGTGTCGTATGCATCGATTGAATCGGTCCGCGATCGCCTGACAGAGTACAACGACGCGCTCAACGGCCTGGAATACCCCGTGCCCGTAGTGCTCGCAGATTGGCTTGGCGATGTTGAGCTTCCACCCCAAAGAGAAGGCGTGGAGCTCCATCGCGATTTGGAGGGCCTTCGTAGTCTCGTCGATTCTCGGACGCGTGCAGGAAAAGAGACCTTTGGGTTGCTGGTGTGCTTCCTCGGGGACAGCCACGACGGGCCAAGGTCCGTGAGCTTCGTACTGTTCAAAGCGGTGCTGACCCCCAACGGCAGTGTCCAACGCCAAGGTGACTACGCACGGCTTACCTGCATCGTTTATGGGAACGGCAGCGACTCACACCAGATGGCTCTGACATCCATGGTGGTCGGCTAAAGATCATGGGCGTCTGAGCGAGCATTCCGACGAACTCATCCAAAGTAGGCGGGCTCGTTTCCGGCTTTCCACTTGATGTTGCACCCGGCGCTCGGGCGCTGGTCTTCGTTGGGTTTCTTGCCCGCTACCACTGCGTCGAGTGCCGCTCGCAGGTCTTTGCCTGTTACCGGTGTGTTGCCGCTGGGGCGCGAGTCGTCCAGCTGGCCCCGGTACGCGAGCTTGTGGTCCTTGTCGAACAGGAAGAAGTCGGGTGTGCAGGCTGCGTGATACGCCTGTGCCACCTTCTGTGTGGCGTCGTACAGGTACGGAAAGGTGTACCCACGCGATGCCTTCTCAGCCTTCATCATTTCGGGGCTGTCGTCCGCGTAGTTCGCGACATCGTTGCTGTTGATGCCGACGATGGCGGCTTTGCCCGCGTAATCGCGCCCCAGCTTCGCAAGCTCCGCCGCGACGTGCTTCACGTAGGGGCAGTGGTTGCAGATGAACATCACGAGCACCGGTTTCCCCGCGTAGTCGGCGAGCTTCACGGTGTTGCCGTCGGTGTCCGGCAGCGCGAAGTCCGGAGCATTGGTGCCCAGCGGCAGCATGGTGGATGGTGTGAGTGCCATGGCGGTTCCTCCTGAGTCGCACGCTAGCAGTGGGTTGGGGAGGTGCAACCTTGCGCGGCGCTTTACTGTAGCGGCAAGGGCGCTCGCTTACGCTTCGCGTTCAGACCGGCCGGACGGTCCAGATCTGTTCGCCGCCGTGTTTGTACGGTTGGCCGTTGAACCCGCCTTCGAGCTTTTCTATGCGCAGGCCGCACAACTCGAACAGGTGCTCCATCTCGTAGCGAAAGAAGTAGCGCAACGCGAAACGGCGGGCGCGACGCCAGACACTGCGCCCCTGCCGATCAAACTTTTCGTACACCCATTCCTCTTCGAAGCGCTGCTCTTCCGGGCAGGCGATGCGCGTGGCGTAGGCTGCCACGTGCCCGTCCTTCAGCTTCGCTTCGCCCACCTTGCGCGCCGCGCTGGCGTTGGGGCCGAGGTTCTCGGCCAGTATCCGCAGGTTGGGGTCGAACAGGTTGACCACAACCCGCCCCTGCCGTGTCAGGTGGTCGCGGCAGCACTCCAGGCACGCGCGCTGGTCGGCGACCTCGTGCAAATGCTGGAACGCGCGGAACGGGATCACGATCAGGGGGAACTTCGCCTTGAGGTCGAACTCGCGCATGTCGCCCTCGTACAGCTTGACGCGCCGCCGGACCTCCTTTGATTCGCCTGCTAGCCGTGCACCCGCTGTTTCCAGCATGTTGGGCGCCTTCTCGATGCCGGTTACGCGCGCGCCGGCGCGCGCCATCGGGATCGTCACGCGCCCCGTGCCAGCCGCCAGCTCAAGCACCCGCCCCG
>CAZNBU010000601.1:0-2154 GCA_964571035.1 uncultured Planctomycetaceae bacterium
AGATCGAAAGCAGGTGCCAAAGGTTGTCCACCTCGCGCGAAAGCAGGTACATCAGCAACAGCCCACCCAGTGTGAGCGCGACTGCTGCAACCTCGTTGCGCTGTGCCTGCTTCATGGCGCGATGCCTCCCAGCGGCCACACGATGCCGCGCAGGAACATTGGATGGAACAGCAGGGGCAGTGGCGCCAGCACCCAGAACCACGTCCAGACGCGGCCTGTCCTGGATCCCGGAGTGATGACGCGCTGCTCGAACAGTGTGGCTGCGCCGTGCACCGCAAAGTACAGCGTTGGCAGGCCGTACCCCGCCTGCACCGGCAGGCTTATGGCGACTTCGTGCAGCAGGCCGCTGAAGAGGAAGATGATGGCGGTGGCTGTGCGGGGACCGACAGGATTGTCGGTCCCACCCTGCTTGAGCGGGCGCAGGACGGACTCCTGCATCATCTCGGTGTAGGCGATGTTCCAGCGCTTGCCCCAGAATTCGCGCAGGCTGCCGCTCGCCCAGGGCGCGCGGAACAAGGGGCCCGCGTCATAACCCGCCGCCCGCCACCCACCGGTGACCAGATTGAACAACCCAAAGTGCAGGCACAGGCTGATGCCGAGCAAGATAAACGGGGTCGCAATCCAAGCGCTGCCGGTGTACCGCCACACCATGTGCGCGCCAACAATGACCAGCGCCCCAGTTAGGATTGACGCAATACCCAGAAAGCAGGAGCCCGAAGCGCCAGCGAGGGCCGAGCCGCGACGACGAACCATGCGCATCCCAGGCCAGCAAGTCGCCCAAATCAACCAGCGCAACGCTGACGGATTCTCACGTCGCGACGCCGTAACTACAGCCTTCATCCAAAGGAACATCAGCGCAATGAACGCCAACATCCGCACGCCCGCAGGCTCATGCAGCAATACCAAATGCGCACCCGCTATCGCCACCGGCCCCGCGATCCAACACTGCCAGCGCACACGCCCGCCGCGCGCGATCAGCCCCAGCAGCAACAACACGGCGCACATCCCGGCCACCGGGATCAGCGCGTGCCAGTCGGCTGGTGTGTAGGCGTTCACGGCAGCTCCAGCAGGTTGAGCGCACCCGCGTACCCGAACACGGCTGTGAAGTACGCGAAGTGCAGGACGAACACGACCTCAGCCACCTTGAAGTGCAGCCCCGGCGGCTTTTGCGACCCGTCGTAGTAGACGAACTGCAAGACAAGCCGCACGGCCCAGTACGCGAAGATGAACCCGCAGACGCAAGCTGCCAGAGGCGTGCGGTCGATCAGCCACTGCGGCGCGGCAACTGAGATCACGCCGAACAGCAGGTTGATGGTCAGCACGTACCCGGCGTAGGTCGAGAAGATCTGCCGGTTGAGGGGAGAAACCCGCGCCAGCTCCTCCCGCCAGCGCAGCACCTTCGGCGCGCCCATGCTCGCGGCGACCACGGCAAAATGGCCAAGGCCGGCAACGCGGATCAACCAGAGCAGAGCCTCGTCGCTCATGGCCGGCCTCCGACGAGTGCGTGGACTGCTAACGCTGAAACAACGCCAAGCCCGCACCAGAACGCGGTAAACATCGCAACAATTATTGCTACGCCAAAAGCGATCCCAACCAAGGCCTGACAGCACAGCACGATGGAACACACCAATCCGGGTATGACCAACACCGCGGACCAAAGGAACGCCAACCGAACCGCTTCCGTGCGTTTCAACTCCCTGAACTGCGCGATCCACAACAATCCCACGCACGTTCCCAACATGCTGCCGGGAATCACAAGCGGCAGCGGTGAATCGACATATGTGCACGCGGCATGAAACACGGCACTGTGGCCGCACCAAGCCAGCACCGTCGCGACAATGGTCTGCGCGCGTTCGGTGCCCCGCAGCATCGGAGTACGGTTCGTGAGAAACTTGAAGCTGGTTGCAACGGGCCGCCATTCGCCGCTGTCCTCAGGGCGGCGTTCGCCGCGGATTCTTCTGAGGGTTGTGACTGCGGGGTTCATGGTCCACCTCGTCTTATCAGTACCGTCAGGAAATACTGACGGCTGTTCGCAAAAAAACTATGCCCGCCCTTTCGGCATCAGCTTGGCGAGCATCCGGAAGGCCTTGGCCATGCGCCCGTGGCCCATGGCGAGAAACGCGTCGATCAGGTCAACAAACTCGTGCGCGAACC
>CAZNBU010000602.1:0-2153 GCA_964571035.1 uncultured Planctomycetaceae bacterium
ACACCTCAGGTGGACAATGGAGTGGATGGACCAGGCAATTGACTTCCTTTCACGCGTCCACTGGGTGCGCGTGATCTTCACCGTCCTGCTTACCGCGATCGCGGTGGTGCTGGGGATCTGGCTTCCCGCGCGGATTCTGGAGCGCTACACCAACCAGGTGGCTTTGCGCTATGTGTGGTATGTCGGCGGCACGCTGATGCTGATCATGGTCTATGTCAGCATGTACGGGTACGGCCACTTCTGGGAACTCTACGGCGCAAGCGAACTGGCTGACCAGCAGGCCGGATAGACCCGCAGATCGTGGCGTGCGCTCGGTTGACCCTGCCATACCCCCCTGCTATGTTTCCGGCCCCATTGCGGGAACGAGGTCCGATTGGCTGAAAATGGCGACAGCAAGCGGGTTGAGCCGCCGTCGCCGGACCAGTATGAGAGGCTGAAACAGCAGGCGGAAACCCTGCGGCAGAGTGAACTTTCAGGCCGGTCCGACGGTGCGCAGAAGCGCGCACGGGCGCAGCAGGGGATGCAGGCCTACGTTCGCTACACCGGGATGGGCCTGCAGTTCGTGTTGATGATCCTGCTGCCCATGGGCGGCGGATACCTGCTGGACGACTGGCTTGGCACTTCGCCCTGGCTGGTTGCCGCGGGGGCCCTGTTGGGCGCGGTCGCCGCGATGGTCTGGCTGGTAAGGGCAGTAGCAAGAATGGAAGCGCGGGACAAGACGCGCCGGGACGCAGGATCGGAGTAGTCGATTGAGCTGGCAACCGTACGCAATGGCCGCACTGTCCATCGTCATCATCGGCGCGCTGATCGGCGTGATGGCGGTGGCGGGGTTTGAGCCCGGGTTGCTGGCAGGTGCCGGGATCGGCATCGGTGCAGCCTTCCTGCTGATGGCCTTCAACACCTGGACCACTCGGCGCGCGCTGCGCGAGCAGCAACGCAAGTCCGCCATCGGCCATGTCGTGGGCGGGTTTGCCCTGCGCCTGGTCGTGTTGGCGGTTGGTTTCTTCCTGCTGGTTTTCACCGGTGTCGCAAGCCCGGTGACGTTTGCATTGGCGTTTCTAGCCGGCGTCATGTTGATGCTCGGGTGGCAAGTTCTGGCTGTGGCGCGCGACATCCAAAGGCGCGCCAACGCAGCTGTGTAAGGGAGTCAGCGTGTTCGTTGCGGCAGGCGACAACTTCAATCCGGTTGAGCACCTTTACGACGCGGCCACAGTGTGGAGCAGCTTCTGGGGCACCCACGGCGCGGGTTTTATCGCTTGGTGGAACGGTTGGGCGCCGGACTTCATGCATCTCACGCAGCACGTGATCATGATGTTCATCGCGGCTGCGATCATGCTGGTTGGTTTCAGCTACGCCACACTGGTGCGCAACACACGGGTGCCGAAGGGCTTCCGGAACTTCCTCGAGCCGATTGTGCTGTTCTTCCGCGACCAGGTTGTCCGTCCAAGCATTCACAATCCGCACGGTCACCACGGCGAAGGCCACGGTCACGACGGGCATCACGAAGAGGAACTGCCCGAGCACTGGCTGGCGGACAAGTTCGTGCCCTTCTTCGTGTGCATGTTCTGCTTCATCGCCCTGTTGAACCTGATCGGGTTGATTCCGGGCTCCAAGACCGCAACCAGCTCGATCTTCGTAACCGTGTCGCTGGCGTTGATCACGCTCAGCGTCTACATCGTCGGCGGTTTTGTCATGAGCATCCGCGCCGAAGGCAGCGTCATCGGTGGCATCTTCGGGTTCTTCAAGAACCTTGTGCCGTACCAGTTTTCCTGGAAGCCGATGGACCTGATGGTCTGGGTGCTCCTGTTCTTCATCGAGTTCGCGGGGTACATCTTTATCAAGCCGTTCGCGCTGGCTGTGCGTCTCTTTGCCAACATGACGGCGGGCCACTGCTCGTTGCTTTCATTCCTGTTTATCAACCTGCTGATCCCGCATGACGCTGCAGCCTGGCGCATCGCCACCGGCATTCCGACCGTGATGATGGGCGTGGCGCTGTACGCGTTGGAGATATTCGTGGCGATCCTGCAGGCGTACATTTTCACTTACCTCTCGGCGATTTTCCTGGGGATGTACCTGGTACCGGAACATTGATCCGCGTGCGCGCGGGTTGTGACTCGCGCGGGGTGCCGGCCGGGAAGGCACCCACGGCGGAG
>CAZNBU010000603.1:0-2152 GCA_964571035.1 uncultured Planctomycetaceae bacterium
GGCTGGGCTCAGGCACCCGACCCATGAGTCGAAAATCTGCACTGCCTGCACGCCCCATTCGATCTGGGCTTGCAGGTACTGCGTGATCTGCGCGGTCAGCTTGTCCATCATCGCGCGCCAGGCCCCGCCGTCGCCGAGCATCATGCCCTTGGCGTGCAGGTAGTTGCGCGACCCGCCGCCTTCGATCGCGTAGGCCGCCAGCGTGAACGGCGCGCCCGCGAACCCGATCAGCGGGATGTCCGGCGGCAGCTCGCGGCGGATGATGCGGATCGCTTCGCCGACGAAGGGCATGCTCTCGCGGGGATCGGGCGTCGCCAGCGCGTCCACATCGGCGCCGGTACGCACCGGGTTGTGGATCTTGGGGCCTTCGCCTTCCTCGTAGGTCAGGGTTAGACCCATCGGCTCCAGGATCGGCAGCAGGTCGGCGAACAGGATGGCTGCGTCCACGCCCAGGATGCGCTGCGCGTCCAGCGTAACCTGCGCTGCCAGCTCGGGCGTTTTGCACAGGCCCAGAAAGGTCGTCTTCGCGCGGATGTCGCGGTACTCCTGCATGTAGCGGCCCGCCTGCCGCATCAGCCAGATCGGCGTAACGTCAGTAGCCTCGCCCCTGCAGGCGCGAAGAAAGCGGGAGTTGTGCAGGCGTTCATCCATGGCGGCAGATTAGAAGCAACCGCCAAAGCGCCAAGACGCCAAAGGGTTGCTGGTTCATCGGCGCCGCTTCTGCTTCGGCAAGGCTGGTTCACCACAAAGACACAGAGTTCACAGAGAATTTGGAGTGTGAAGTTACAGTTGAAGTCACTTCCAACTTCACCTTTCAACTTCAACTGATGTCGCTCTGTGGTTCAACCGCAGTCCGCCGCCTTTGGCGATTTGGCGCTTTGGCGGTTACTGCATTTCGGGTTCGAGGTCGATGCCGAGCCCATCCGCAAGCCGGTTCAGGTGGTTGAAGTAGCCTATGACTTGGGCCGCGCTGGCGATCTGCTCGTCCGACCAGTCTTGTGCTCTCAGGCTCTCGACGTCATCACGGTTGCACTTGGCTGGGGTGAGCGTCAGCTTCTCGGCCCATTCGCATAGCGCTTTGTGGGCGGTGTCCAATCCGCTGGCCCGGAAGTCGTCCTGCACGGCCTTGGCCAGCGCATCGTCACCCGACGTGGTTCGCAGATCCTCTGCGTGCGCGAGCATTCAGTAGACGCACCCGTTGATCTTGCTGACGACGGTCGCGAGCAGCTCGCGCTCCCAGCGTTGCAGCGGGCCCGGCCCGTGCATCACGCGCACGTAGAACTGCATCGTGGCGTCGAGAGCTTCGGGCGTGAGCGACTGGATGCGCAGGATGTTGAACACCTTGCCCGCGCGCTTCAGCCCCGCGTCGTAGTGTTTTTTGACGAGCCCTTCGGCGTCGTCCGGATCAACCTGTCGCACGTAGGCCATAGCTACACCAGCATCCGGATCACCACCTGCCCCGCCACCGTCACCAGCACGCTTGCCACCGCGAACGCCGCCGCGTAGCTGATCGCGGGCTCGGTGCTGTCGGCTGCGCGCTTCACAGCCGCCAGGGCCGCGCTGCTGGTCATGCCGCCGCAGACGCTGCCCCATACTTCGACTGATCGCATGCGCAGCAGGAACTTGCCGATCAGCAGCGCCGCCAGCACCGGCAGCAACGTCACGGCAATGCCCGCCAGGATCACCTGCCACACCACAAAATCCATCCCGTAATGCAGCGCGTTGCCGGCTGCCACGCCCGTTTCGCCGACGAACAGCAGAATACCCAGGTCGCGCACCAGTTGCCGCGCCGGCTTGGGAACGTTTGCGCTGATCGGCCCCACATGCCGCAGCCAAGCCAGCAGCACGCCCACAAGCAGAAGGCCTCCCGCTGCGCCCAGCGAAAAGTCCCAGTCGAACGGGCGAAAGTGAATGTTGCCGATCACCAGCCCAGCCACGATCCCGCCCGCGTAGATCGCAATGTCGGTGGTGTGCGCGCTCGGCTCAAACCGGCCGAGCTCCTTGGCGACGACGCGCACGGCATCCGGCTGACCGATCACTTCCACCACGTCGTGGCGCTGCAACTCGACATCGCCGCCCGGCTCCAGCGCTTCGCGTCCGCGCTCGATCTTGTGAATCATGCAGCGGTAGCGGCCCATCAGGTTCAGCTCGC
>CAZNBU010000604.1:0-2139 GCA_964571035.1 uncultured Planctomycetaceae bacterium
CGACGAGATCCTCGTGGTTGACCAGGACCGCGGGCGGAACACGCTGTGGAGCATCGACGCCAACGACTTCACGCTTCACTGGAAGACGATGATCGAGAAGCGCGTGAACTACGACCCCGTAGCGACGCGCAACTACATCATCCTCATGAACAGTGACGGCGAGTACCAGGCGTACGACCGCCTTTCCGTCGCGCGCCAGGACGAGTCACGCCTGGCGGCGATGGGCCGCTACGAGGGCGACATCTTTCCCTCGGCTCCGCCGACGGCAAACGACACGCACGTGTTCGTGCCCTCGACCAACGCCAACGCCATGCACGGGTTTGCGACGATCGAGAACGCGCGCGGTGTCAGCTCCGCCAGCTGGTCGTTCCCGCGCCCCGGTGAGTACGTCACCGAGCGCTTCCTGCAGATCAGCATGAAGGCCGCGGCGGACGGCGAGACCGTGGCGTTCGTCAACAACAACAAGCGCGTCTACATGGTGGACGCGCAGAACGGCGACTTCCGCGCCAGCAGCGACATTGAAGGCCTGTCGCGCACGCCGCCGGTGATCCAGGACGACCTGGTGTTCGTCGGCTCTGATGCGGCGCAGTTGTTCGCGTGGCAAAAGTCGGGCGAGAGCGCGTTCGTGATCACCCTGGACGGCATTCCGTACGGCGACCTGTTTGTGATCGACGGTTGGATCTTCGTGCGCACCCTGGAGATCTACGACAAGGAAGTACCGACCGAGGACGGCAAGGGCACGCGCATTCGCGCGGCGCTGCGCCCCGGCAAGCTTTCCGCCTACCGCTATGAGCTGATCGACGTGCCGAACGACCGCCCGGTGTTCCGTGTGGTCGACGGCGACCCGAAGACACCGTACGACGTGGACCCGATCTGGTCTCAGCCGGACGTCGGCCAGGAAGTGCTGATGGCGAACGACGGGCGCGTGTACGTGCTGGAAGAGATCAACGAAGAGTTCATGACCGAGCGGGAAAAAGCCAAGCTCAAGGCGGAAGGGCGGCTGGTCAAGCGCGAGGACGAGTTGCGCACGGTTTCGCGCCGCATGCGCATCCTCGACATCAACACGGGCAAGCTGCTGCGCCCCGAGTGGGACATCAACCTTGCGGACTTCCCGTTTGTGTGCGGCAGCATGCAGCCGCACGACCCCGCGATCTACCTGGGCACCAAGGACGGATACGTGTTCAAGGTGTACGGGCAGACGGGCCGAAGCGCCGGCGGCAAGTAGGGGCGACGTTCACGTCGCCCTCGGCGACAGAAAAATGAAACGCGGGCCGGCGGAAACGTCGGCCCGTTCGTTTTGGGTGAAGCAGTTGATAGTTGGAAGTTGGTAGTTGATAGGGGTTGGCCCGAGAGGGCGCGGTTTCACGCGAGGGCGTAGTTCCCATCAACTATCAACTCGTGAGGAGACGACATGAACGCACGCGACAAGATGGGCCTCAAGACCCGCGCCAAGGCGCAGTTCAATGTGCGCTGGGACGAGTACAGCAGCAACGTGAAGCTCGTAGCCCAGGTAATCAAAGCCCAGATCCGCCACGGAACCGGCGACCTGCACGCCGAGCTAAGCAAAGCCTTCAAGCAACTCGGCAATGACGTAATCGAGTGCATCGTAGACGAGATGTAGCCAGATGGGTGCGGGACGCTTTCCCAATGTTGGGGTACACCATTTGCCGGGAAGGCGACAGCGGCAGAGAGCGGAACTCAACTCGTGATCAACGTGCCGGGCCCGAACTTCGCAGCAATCTCATCTCGATAATGGATTAGCAAAGCGCAGATGATCCCGATGCTAATAGCAAGTTCGTACCTGTGTTGGTGCTCTCCAAGTACACGTAGGACTTGCGTGTTGGCTTTGAGCCACTCAATCGCAGACTGGTCCGTGGCAATCGGAACAAGCTCTTTATCCTCTATGACAACCTTGACCTCTCTCATGCGGTGAATCGCATTGGAAACCAGTGCTTCGCACGCAAATCGGTTGACAGCCGATGGGACATCCTCGCCGAGTGAAGCGATCTTTCTTAACCTTTCACGATGATCCGCGAGGCGGAACGCCGCTGCTGAATGCGCAACTTCGTTGCGCAACTTGCGTAGAGCGGTGACCGCGTCAAACAGAGTGCGGTCAATCAGCCTTGTAGAAAAGGCGAT
>CAZNBU010000605.1:0-2117 GCA_964571035.1 uncultured Planctomycetaceae bacterium
TCAGCGGCCAGTACTTCAGCTTGCCGTCGTCCTTCATGCGCAGGCAGCAGTCCCAGAGCGCGACATACGCGCCGGTGATGCTGGCGCAGCGCGTGCCGCCGTCGGCTTGCAGCACGTCGCAGTCAATCCAGATGGTGCGCTCGCCGAGTTGCGCGAGGTCGATGATCGCGCGCAGCGCACGGCCGATCAGGCGCTGGATTTCGACGCTACGGCCGTCCACCTTGCCGGCTTTGTCGCGCGGTTTGCGCGTATTGGTGCTGCTGGGCAGCATCGCGTACTCGGCCGTCAGCCACCCGGCGCGCTCGGCCTCGGGTTTCTGGTAGTTGGCGGCGCGGATCCAGGGCGGCACGGCGTCTTCGTACATCGCGGTGCACAGCACGCGCGTGCGGCCGAACTCCACCAGCACGCTGCCGTGCGCGTGTTCCGTGAACCAGCGCTTGAATTTGATCGGGCGAAGCTGTCCGCGTTTGCGTTCGTCGTGGCGTGGCATGGGCGGGATTCTAGCTCAGTCGCCCAGCGTGCCTACCGCACTAGTGGCCTTCGCCGACGATTTCGTTCTTGTCGTTGAGTAGCACCACCTTGGGCTGGTGGTCCTTGATCTCTTCGCGGTCAAAGGTCCCGAAGGCCACGATGATCACGCGGTCGCCGACGTTGCACAGGCGCGCGGCCGCGCCGTTGATGCCGATCACCTTGCTGCCGCTCTTGCCCGGCAGCGTGTAGGTGCTGAAGCGGTTGCCGTTGTTGACGTTGTAGATGTCCACGCGCTGGTACGGCAGGATGCCCGCCGCCACCAGCAGGTCAGCGTCGATGGTGATGCTGCCCTGGTAATGCAGGTCACACTGCGTCACCACAGCCTTGTGCAACTTGCCTGTGAACATCTCAATCTGCATGGCGAAAGTCCTGTCTCGGTCGTTTGAATCTAGGGCATCGGGCGAAAACGTCAATAAAGGGAGCCCGGGCGCTTTCGCCACACAGAACGCATATGGGGCTGAATTTCGTCCCGAAGGCCCTCGGATGCCATTTGGGATTTTCGATTTTGGATTTTGGATTGGTGCTGTGCCCGGCCGTTCAATCCAGAATCCAAAATCTAAAATCCAAAATCGCTGCTACTCTCACGCCCATGGAACACCTGCCAACCATTGAAGCCCTGCGCGCCTGGCGTACCCGGCAGACCGGCACAGTCGGGTTCATGCCGACGCTGGGCGCCATGCACGAAGGGCACGCGTCGCTGATCCGCCGCAGCCTTGCCGACAACGACACCACGATCGTCAGCGTCTTCGTCAACCCAACGCAGTTCGGCCCGGGCGAAGACCTGCACAAGTACCCGCGCACACTGGAATCCGACCTTGGGCTGTGCGAGCGGGAAGGCGTCAGCGCGGTGTTCACGCCCAACAGCTCCATGATGTACCCGCCCGGGTTCACCACCTGGGTATCCGTCGAGGGCCTCACCGACAAACTGTGCGGGGCGTCGCGCCCTAGGCACTTCCGTGGGGTAACAACCATCGTCGCGAAACTGTTCAACCTGGTGCAGCCCACGCGCGCCTACTTCGGCCAGAAAGACGCGCAGCAGGCGCTGGTGCTGACGCGCATGGCGCGCGACCTGAACATGCCGCTGGAAGTCGTCACCTGCCCCACGGTGCGCGAGCCCGACGGGCTGGCGCTAAGCAGCCGCAACCGCTACCTCGACCCGCACGATCGCGAACGCGCGCTGAGCCTGTACCGGGCGCTGCAAGCCGCCACGAACGGGCTGGCTGCGGGCGAAACGGACGTGGCAACGTTGAAGCGAGTCTGCCGCGCCGAGCTGGAAGACAACGTTGACCGGATCGACTACGTCGAGATTCTGGCGGCTGACGACCTGTCCGAAATCGAAACAGTCGATCGCCCAGCCCTGTGCGCCATAGCGGCATTCGTCGGCAACACGCGCCTGATCGACAACGTCGTGCTTACCGTGTGAAGGCAACTACGGACTCGCGCAGAGGCGCCGAGTTCGCAGAGAAAAGCTTGTCTCACACAAAGCCACGAAGCCCGGGAACTGGGCTGCACGAGCCAGGTTGAACTGAACACTAGAAGCAGTATCGAAAACCTAGAAGTACGGCCCGCTGACTTGCCGATCTCCT
>CAZNBU010000606.1:0-2115 GCA_964571035.1 uncultured Planctomycetaceae bacterium
ATGAGACCCATATGTATGCTTCCGCGGTCATCGGTCGGCAACGGGACAACGGGACAACGCGACTGTCCCCAAGTGTGGCCCACGCGGCACGCCGCGCCTGCGCAGGCACATCGGAAATCGTCAACTCCGATCCCACCGCGCACCGTTTCATCACAGCTAATCCTGCAACGCGAGACTCGTTGCCCCGATGTGTATGAAAACTCATCTCGGATAATCTGGCGTGACGTGAGGCTCCTCGCCTATGCGGGTGACATTACCGCTGGGCCAGTCGATGTAGTGTGTATCCCACATGTCGTTCCTATTGAGCGCGACATCGGACCATTGATCGCGCAGAATGCCATACAGGTAGATGCGCACGGTCGCGTACGCGGAGCCGTATCCCGCGTCGTCCGCGAAGTGGACACCGACCTGGTACCTTACACCCTGCTCCGGGACCTTCACTGTCGCGTGCGTGCCATCGCCGACCTGGGCATCCGCCATCTTCACCTGTCCGGCGGCACGCGCTTGCCGGTGAAGGGCGAGCCGATCAGCGGCTACGACCGCTACCTGGTCGATCTCGTCGTCGCCATCCGAGATGCAGCCGATGTCGAGATCGAGATCAATGTCGGCCCATCGCTGACGCGCGGCGGGGTCCGCGCGCTCAAGGAGCTTGGCGTGGCCGCTGTCACCAGCTCGCTGGAGGTACTGAACGCCGAACTGTTCGCGGCATTCAAGCCGGGCGACAGCCTGGAAGGGCGAATCCGCCTGATGGAGCTGTGCGAGGAAGAGGGCCTGCCGATCCGCTCGATGATGCTGGTCGGCCTCGGCGAAACGGACGCGGATCGCATCGACCACCTGCTGTTCCTGCGCCGCTTCTCCATGCTGCGCCACCTGCGCCTGTCGCGGTACATGCCCTTCCCCGGTACCGCGTCCGGCGGCGTGCGCTGCTCGCCCTGGCCGGTGGCACGCCTCACGGCGATTGCGCGCCTGCTCTATCCGACCCTCGATCTCGGCCTGGCGGCCGGCAACGCTCCCGACGACATGGCCCTGTGGTGGCTTGCCGGCGGCGGCAATCAGGTCATCGGCGCCACCGCGTCGATGAAGGACCCGCGCGGCAAGACCGGCGGGGAAGCACGTGCGATCCCGGTCGGCGAGCGTGTCGTGGTGCACGACAACATGGCCCGGGTGACCCGCTATCTCGGCGAACTCGGCCTGACGCCGAGCTTCGCTCCCCAGTCTTCCTGAAACCAACCGATGGAGTCCATCTTGCGTACCCGCATGCGTTCCCCCTTGGCCGCCGCCGTCGCCGCGCTATGCGCGGCCGGCCCGGCTCTCGCCTCCGACGCCACGCTCACCGAAGTGGTTGTCACCGGCGCCCACGAAGCCCCCCTGACACAACCCGATCCGCAGCCCTGGGCGCACAGCCAGGTCTCGCGCGAGGGCGTCGCCATCCTCGGCGGGCCCGCGCAGACCAACCCGTACCGCCTGCTCGACCTGATGCCCTCGGTCAGCGCGGAGTCGGCCGATGCCTATGGCTTGAACTCGCGCGATGGCCGCAAGCTCAACCTGCGCGGCAAGGGTGACTTCCACTTGACGCGCAACATCGAGGGCGTGCCCCTGTACGGCATCGTCGGCAACAACGACCTGTTCGACCTGGAGAACGTCGCCGGCTTCGAGCTCTACCGCGGAGGCATGCCCGCCAACGCCGGGCTTGGCGTGTCCAACAGCACCGGTGCGCTCGACATGACGCTGCGTCGCCCCGAGGAAGTTCCTGGTGTCGAGATCCGCCAGGGCTTCGGCTCGGACAGCTTCCGCCGCACCTTTGCCCGCATCGACAGTGGCCGGTTCGGCCCGGCGGATACCGCGCTGTTCGTGTCGGCGTCGGACATGGCGGCCGACAAGTGGAAGGGGGCTGGCCAGACGCCCGGCGCGCGCCGCAACTTTACTGTGGGCCTCGCCCAGCCGTTCTCCAACGGGGCGCGCTTCGAACTGTTCGTCGCCGCCAACCACATCGAGGGGCACGACTACCGGGCGATGAACTACGCGCAGGTCCAGGACAAGTCCAACTGGCGCAGGTTCGACTACGACGAGGACCTCACCGCCGGCCGGCTTGCCCGGTACTACGATTTCAACCGC